>JAHLFN010000011.1 GCA_018883725.1 Candidatus Fusobacterium pullicola
GATAATACAGCAAAAATACTGAATGACAATTACTATCTAATTCCATTGTTTTTACTCCTATTTTTATATATCTACTGATTGTATTATATCACTTTGTCTTCTAAAAAACAATAGGGCAATTCATCGCACCACCTATAGAGGTGGGCGACTTCTTGCCCGTTAGGTTAAATATATTGTTTCATCTCTTCTTGAGCTTTACTATTTAGATAATCTTCTAAAACTCTATCCTTTACATTTTCAAATTTAGCTTTTTGATATTTAATATCTTCAGTTTTATCAAATATATATATTTTATCATCTATAATAACTGTTTCAACTGTATTTTCAGGAGCATTTAAAATATATTTTGCTAATTTTTCATTATATCCAAGTCCTGAAATATATCCAGCATCATTTATTCTAAAGCTATTACTTTGAATAACATCTGGTCTCTCTTTTCTTAAATTTTCAAATGTAATCTCTTTTGATGAAAGTTTATTTTTTAATTCTGCTATCTCTTTCTCTTTTGAACTGATAGTCTCTTTTGATACTTTAGGAGTAATTAAGATATGACTAGCCTTTGCTTTTCCTTCAGTATCATTTCTATCCTCTATTAGTATTAAATGATATCCAAATACTGTTTCAACAGGTGCAGGATACACTTTTCCTACTTCCCCTTCAAAAACAGCTTTTTGGAAAGGTTCCACCATATCCCCTTTTGAAAACCAACCTAGCTCTCCACCATTGCTAGCACTAGGACCTTGTGACAATTCCTTTGCCTTTTCTTTAAAATTCTCACTTGTTAAAGTTTTCAAAATATTTTCAGCTTCAGCTTTTGCCTTTGCTTTATCTTCAGAAGATGGCTCTATCTGAACTATTGCTATATCAGCTTGAGCACTTGGGAAAATATCATATTTTAAACTATTTTTTTCAAAATACTCTTTTAAATCAGCTTCAGTTGGTTTAATTTGTGATTTAATATTCTCGAATAATCCCTTTTGATACTGTGCAAATTGATAATCCACAGGAAGAGTTCCATCAACTACAACTCCTCTTTTCTTAGCTTCTTCTGCTAATTTAACTTGATTCTCATAGTAAGTATTAGCTTGAACCTTTGCCTCATCTTTATCTATATTACCCATAAATAATATACCTAAAGTTCTTTTAGCTAAATCCACATTAGTTATTTTAAATCCATCTTTATCTATCTCAACTTTTTCCACTAAGTTTTGATACTCTGGAGCAACATTTTCAACCTTAGCATCAAGTTTTAATTCCTCTAAAAGTTTTAAATATCTCTCCATACCTTTTTGTTCTTTTATAGATTTTATAATCTCAGGTTTTACTTCATCTAATGTTTTGCCAGCATATAAGCTATTTTTATTTTCATTGAAATTAGCTAATATCTCTTCATCTGTTGGAGTTATTCCCTCTTGAATTTTTTGGAATGTTTTCTCTATCAACATATTATTTTTTATCTCATTTTTAAAAGTTGTTTTAGTGTACCCTTGTACTGCTAACATTCTCTTAAATTGCTCTCTATTTCCAACTGAATTTTCTATTGCATCATACTGTGCATTTACTTCACTACTTGGAACTTTTATATTTAACTTTTCGGCTATTTTTAAAGTTAGATTTTTATTGATTACATCATCAAAAGCTATCAACTCAATTAAATCTTTATCTAATTTATCACCTAAATATCTAGAATATCCTTGAATTAAACTAGCCTTTGTTTTTTCTACATCAAGCTTTGATATCTTCTCTCCATCTAATTTTAATGCATATACATTAGCTCTATTATATGAACTTCTCATATTCATATAAGCTAATATTGCCGACGAAGTTACAAATAAAATAGTAATTACCCAAATAAAAGGTTTTATATGTTTACGAAATTTTCTTATTGCCATTTTCTTCAGCCAAAGCTGTCCCCTTTCTTAGTTCTTTAAAAATGTTGCTTCTTTCTATTTAAAATCTAAACCATATTTTCTGATTTTTTCATAAAGAGTAGTTCTTCCTATTCCTAATAATTTTGAAGTCTCTTGCTTATTCCATCTAGTCTTTTGAAGAGCTATCGCAATTACTACCTTCTCAACATCTGCTAAGCTATAAATTTCTTGCTCTAATATATCCTTTAATGGCCCTACTCCAACTACTGTTTTATTTTCAACAGTATCAGACTTCATTTTTATCTCTAATGGTAAATCCTCCACATCAATCACTTTATCTGTTGATAAAATTACCATTCTTTCTATCATATTCTTTAACTCTCTAATATTTCCTGGATATGAATACTCCATTAAATATTTCATAGCCTCTCCTGAAATTACTGGAGTATCTCTATGTAACTCTCTTACTATCTTATTTAAGAAATAGTTAGCTAATAATGGGATATCTTCTTTTCTCTCTCTTAAAGGTGGAACTTCTATAGGAAAAGCTGTTAATCTATGGTATAGATCCTTTCTAAATCTTCCTTTTTCTGTTTCATCTTTTAAATCTTTATTACTTGAAGCAATAAATCTTACATCTACTCTTCTTGTTTTATTTCCACCAACTCTTTTTAATTCACCATATTCTATAACTTTTAAAAGTTTAGCTTGACATTTTATGTCCATAGCTGAAATATCATCTAGGAATATAGTTCCACCATCTGCTTCTTCCAAAAGTCCTTTTTTACTTGAATTAGCCCCTGTAAAAGCTCCTCTTTCATATCCAAATAACTCTCTATCCATTGTTTCTTCTGGTAATGAAGCACAGCTTACAACTATATAGTTATTCTTTCTTCTATCACTTTTTTTATAAATTTCTCTTGCTACAATCTCTTTTCCTAATCCATTCTCTCCAGTAATTAATACAGCTAAATCACTTTCTGCTACTTTGTCAACAAGATTTTTTACATCTTTTATTCTTGAAGATTGTCCTACTATCTCACTCTCTTCTTCAAGACTAGCTAATTTTTCTTCTAATTTTCTTTTCTCTTTTAATATCTCTAAATTCTTTAATGCAGGTAAAATTATTCTGTTCATCTCTTTTAATTCTACTGGTTTCATTAAATAGTTATAAATATCAGCATTTTTTAACTCTTGTATAGCTGCTTCTGTTTCATCTTCTAATAGACCAACTATTACGAAATCTTTTCCTAATCCACTTAATTTTCTTTTAGCTTCTGCAAAATTAAACCATGTTAAGTATTCATCTAAAAGAATAATATCAAAATCACTCTCTCTTAACATATCAAGAGCATCTAATAAGTTATTAAATGTAATTATTTCATATTGTTCTGACAATTCTTTTCTTATTTGTTTCAAAGTTTCTTTTCTCTCTGAAATTGCTAAAATAGCATTTTTCATATATTACCTCCACAATATTTATTCTTAATAATCGTATTTTTTGACTTTATCTTATACATGTATTATAATAGATATTTTGTATTTTTTCAAGACTATTTTTTTTATTTTGTACATTTGCCCAATTTTAGGGCATTTTATAATAAGAATTATTTCGTAAGATTGAAAATATCATTTGTAGTAATGAAAATTATAAGTCCAAACAGAATTAACATACCTACCATATGTACCTTTTCTTCTAGTTTTTTATTAACTTTTACTCCTATCATTTCCAATAAAACAAAGATAATTCTTCCACCATCTAATGCTGGAAGAGGTAATAAGTTTAACACTCCTACGTTTACAGATAACAGAGCCATTAACCAAAATACAATTCCCGCTCCCTCTTTTGAAGCTTCTCCAACAACTCTGATGATACCTATTGGTCCACTTAACTCCTCACTCTTTACCTTTCCTGTTACTACCATTTTTAATCCAGTTAAAGTATCCTTTACAATTTTTACTCCACTTTGTAAACTAAGTTTAGATGCTTCTAAAACACTATATTTTTCTATACTATATTCTGGAAGTATTCCCAACATCCCTCTTTTACTATTGGGATCAAAAGTTAATGGTACTGAAACTTCCTCTATTTTTCCATCTCTCTCTAACTTTATAGAAATAGATTCCTGTCCAGTTATTTTTCTTAAATTATCTCCTATATCACTCCAGTTTTTTATCTCATGACCTTCAATCTCTAGTATTCTATCTTTAGGTTGAATATATTTTACTGATTTTGCCTCTTTAAATACATTTCCTATAACAGCTTCATTACTTGGTACATATTTTCCATTTGAGTATATGGAAAAAAACATTATTATAAATGCTAGTAGAAAATTCATAAAAACTCCAGCTATTAAAACTATAAATCTTGCATAGGCTGGTTTAGAATTGAATCCATCTTCAACTTTACTATCTACTTCCATTCCCTCTATATTTACATATCCACCTATCGGTATTGCTCTAAATGAGTATGTTGTTTTCATAGTATCATATGAGTACACTTGTGGTCCCATCCCTATTGAAAACTCACTTACAGGCATTTTAAAAAACTTAGCTGTAATAAAATGTCCAAATTCATGGATAAAAATTATAACTCCTAAAACTAAGATTGCTATTAGTATATTCATCTTCCCTCCATTATAATATCTTCTCAACTACTGAAAAAATCTCTTCTCCTATCTCATCTATTGTTTTCAATCTTCCATTTTCAACACATTTTATCTCTAACCAATTATACTTTTTAGCTATATTACAAGCATTTTCATAGGATTTTTTTAAATAGGAGATATCTTTTTCATGTATATCTTTTATGTCTTCACCTGTTATCTTATTCTTTCTCTGAGCCATTAGCTCTGCAGCTGTCTCTGTTGGCATATTTAAAAAGATTATTAAATCTGGTCTAGGAATTCCCATTTTTGAGTATTCTAACTCTTCTAACCAATCTAAGTACTCATTTTTCTTATCAATACTCTCTATCTTAGAAGCTTGATGAACCATATTTGATGTAGTATATCTATCTGTTACAATTATTCCTCCATCTTGATAAAACTTCTCCCACTCCATTTTATAAGATGCGTATCTATCTATAGCAAACATTGTTGAAACTGGATATGGATTAATATCCAAAGCATTATCTCCAAAAGCTCCTGCTAAGTACATTTTTACTGGTTCACATGCTGGACTTTTATAATTGGGAAAAGATAATTTTCTTACATTAGTTATCTCTTTCTCCAATCTTTCATATAACTTTCTTGTCTGTGTTTCTTTTCCACTAGAATCTGTCCCCTCTATTACTATTAATTTTCCCATCTTACACCTCATAATTTGAGTATACCCACTCTCTTGTTTCTGAGTCTACTCTTTTAATTATTTCAACACCATCAATCTCTAATGGAATGTGTCTTTCCATTGCTTTTTCTATAATTTCATAAATTGTTAAAAACTTTATCTTTCCTTTTAAAAATAATTCAACAGCTACTTCATTTGCTGCATTGAATACTGCTGGCATAGTCTTTCCAGTTCTTCCCGCTCTAAAAGCTAACTCTATTCCTCTAAAAGTATTATGATCTGGCTTTTCAAATGTTAATGTTGAGGCTTTAGTAAAATCTAGTGGCTCTAGTGCTGAGCTTGCCTCTCTTTCTGGATAAGTAAATGCATATTGAATTGGTAATTTCATATCTGGGGCTCCTAATTGAGCTATTACAGACCTATCCTTAAATTCCACCATAGAGTGAATTATACTTTGTGGATGAACTAATACCTCAATATCATTATATGATACTCCAAAAAGTTCATGTGCTTCTATTACTTCTAGTCCTTTATTTACAAGCGTCGATGAATCAATTGTTATCTTTCTTCCCATCGACCAATTTGGATGTTTTAAAGCTTGCTCTACAGTTACCTCTTTTAGTTCTTCTCTCTTTCTACCTCTAAACGTTCCACCACTAGCTGTTATTATTATTTTTCTTACTTCCTCTTTTCTTCCTCCTAAAAGAGATTGAAATATCGCTGAATGTTCACTATCTACAGGAATTATCTCCGCTTTTGGATACTCTTTAAGAAGACTATTTATATAAGGTCCTGCTGCTACCATTGTTTCTTTATTAGCAAGTGCTATTCTTTTCCCCTTCTTTATTCCCTCTACAGTCGCTTCTATTCCTATAGCTCCACTTACTGCAGTTAAAAGTATATCATAATCATCTTTTAATGCTAACTCTTTAAGTCCTTCATCTTTACAATATACCTCTATATTAGGAAACTCTTTTTTTATTATCTCGTATCCCTCTAGTGTTCCTACTGAAACATATTTAGGATTAAACTCTTTTATCTGCTCAATTAAAAGATTATGGTTTGTATATCCACTTAAACCTACTACTTGAAATTTTCCCTCTGATTTTCTAACTACCTCTAAAGCATTTGTTCCAATACTTCCAGTAGAACCTAATACTATTATTTTTTTCATATTTCCTCCTAGAAAAAAATTGGGCGAGTTACCTCACCCTAAGATTATAAAATTATAAATTTTAAAAGATAATACATTACTGGAGCTACAAAAAGCATACTATCAAATCTATCTAATATACCTCCATGCCCACCTAAAATTTTTCCAGAGTCTTTTATCTTAAACTCTCTTTTGAACATAGATTCTCCTAAGTCTCCTATTTGTGCTACTGCACTTATAAAAACTCCTAGTATTATTACATTTAAAATACTCATTCCACCTTGAGCTAAATCAAAATATCTATCTAGTAAAAATAAAGATAGAATTGTAAATATCGTTCCACCTATTGAGCCTTCAATAGATTTTTTTGGACTGATACTATTAAATCCCCTATTAAAAAACTTTCTTCCAATTCCCATTCCAACAAAATAAGCAAGACTATCACATACCCATACCATTATCTGAGCAGTTAAAAGCCATTTTCCACCATTAGGTAATAAGCTTATTAATAAAATATGTGAAAATAAGATACTTGGATATAGAGCTCCCAATAAAGTCTCTCCTAAATCCACACTTGAACTTTCAACTCTATTTTGAAGTACTCTTAAACTTATAGCTATAATTATAGCTATTGCTATTACTCCCTCTACTCCAAAAGATATCATATCTAGCTCTTTAAAAAATAGTACATTAGGAATTATTAAAGCTAATATTATCCCTAATAATTTATGTGGTTTCTTTCCACCCATCTCTGCCATCTGATAAAACTCATAAGCCCCAATTCCTACAATTATATTTGTAAATAACAGAAGTGGCAATCCTCCATAATACAAAACACCTATTAGAATAGGAATTCCTATTAGAGCTACAATTATTCTACTTAACATTATTTTACTCCTCCAAATCTTCTCTCTCTTTTATTATAACTCTCAATAGCTTTATCCAATTCTTCTTCATCAAAATCAGGCCAAAGAGTATCTGTAACATAAATCTCAGAGTAAGCTATTTGCCACAATAAGAAGTTTGAAATTCTTAACTCCCCGCTTGTCCTTATTAAAAGTTCTGGATCTGGGATATTATTATACAAATACTTTGAAAATTCTTCCTCAGTAATCTCTGTTCTTCCTGACCTTAAAATTCTATTCACAGCATCTAATATCTCAGCTCTTCCCCCATAATTAAAAGCTATATTAAAAGTAAGCCCACTATTATTTTTACTTTTTTCTTGAAGATTATCTATAGCTTCTAACAGTGATTTACTCACATTCTCTTTCCTTCCAGAAACCATAAATCTAATATTATTTTCCATAATATTTTTCTCTTCATTCTTTATATAATTTTTGAATAGAAACATTAAAGCATTTACTTCATCTTGGCTCCTTTTCCAATTTTCTGTTGAAAAGGCATAAACAGTAAGATATTTAACTCCTATCTCAGCTGCATGAGTTATTATTTTTCTCAATGCTCCTGCTCCCTCTTTATGACCAAAGGTTCTAGGAAGTCCCCTTTTTTTTGCCCATCTTCCGTTTCCATCCATAATTATAGCTATATGATTTGGTATTTGTTTTTCCATCTTTTCACCTCTCTATGCTTTGTAAATTGTACCATATTTACACAAATTTTTCTACTGATTTGTTTTTATGGCAAAAATAAAAAGGGGCTGTTGCAAATTGATGATTTTTAATCATTAATTTGCTCAGCTCTTTTTTTTACCAAAAAAATAGAAACCATTTTTATGATTTCTAAAAATTTTATAATTTTATTTATTTTTCTGTAGCACAAAAAACAGTTTAAATTTTTAATTAAATTAAACTGCTTTCAATGGATGAAGTGTTGTTCCTTTGCAGTTTCTTATCCTTCGGCTTATGTATCTATTAAAATTGTAGCCCATACAAAATATTCCTATCTCTCTTAAAACACTTCTTTTACCTCGCACTTTTAACTTTCTCAATTTCATATCTTCTTTTAAAACTGCGAAAGCTCCTTCAACTTGAATACTTCTATTTAATCTCAAACGTTTTCCATATTCGCTTGAAATATTTTCTTTTGATTTATCTGATAGTATTCTGAATCTCGCATTGTATTTTACTTTTTTCTCTGTTTTAGAATTAAAAAAATAATATATTGTCCCTTTTTTATTCGAATAAAGATAATTTAATTCAAAACCATCTTTTCTAAAAAGTTTATTTTCTTTAGAATTGTAAATTAAATTTTCAACTCTGTTTAAATCATTTTTAAATTTCCTTGTTTTTGATTTTTCAAAATATATTGGTTTTATATATGAATTATATCCATTTTTCTCTAAATATTCATAATTATTGATACTTTCATATCCCGCATCAGCAACTACATTTTTTATATTTAAATTTAAAGCTGATATTTTATCAAGAAATGGAATTAAAGTTTTTGAATCTGATGGATTTGGAAAAACATCATAAGCACAAATATACTCACTTATGACTCCTATCTGTAAATTATATCCAGGTTTTAATTGCCCATTTCTCATGTAATCATCTTTCATCCGCATAAATGTAGCATCAATATCAGTTTTAGAGTAACTATTTCTTCCGCGAAAATTAATAAAATGATTTGAATATCGTTTATATTTTTCTAAATAATCCATACATTTCTCAAAATATTTCTGTTCTTTAAACTTTCTATGTCCTCTTCCTTTTACAAATTTAATATTAATATTAGATAAATAGGAACAAATTTCTAAGAAACTTTCATAATTTTTATTAAAATCATTATTAAAATTTTCGATTAGAAGTTCTATTTTTTTATCTAATCTTGAACTATATTTTTCAACAGAACCTCTCCAAACAAAAGAATATCTGTTTGAATATGCCTCAATTTTAGTTCCATCAATATATATGGTATCAGTAGAAATATTCTCCATTTCAAAAATTATTTTTAAAAATTGTTCAAACAAATTAGGAAGTAAATGCTCAATTTTGTTTAAAAATCTAGAAATAGTAGAATGATCAAGAAGAGCCGAATCTTGTAAAAGAAATCTAAATTTGATATTTTCCTGACACGCGAGTTCAATATCTCTAGTAGAATATATTCCTCTGGAATAAGCATAAAGAATGATAGCAAACATTCTAATAGGATGCACCTTAGTTTTGTAAGAAAATACTTGCAAAAGTATAGAAAAATCCATTTCCTCCAAAATGGCGCTAAGTTTTCTTACAGGGTCATCATCAGAAATTTGATATTGTAAAAGATTAAAAATTTTAGGTTGAATTAAATTAAAATACATGTTATTATTAGTTAGGTTTGACATAGGTATATTGTATTAGAAATTTGAAAAAATTTCGAGTACTTTATACCTTTTTTTTATGTAAAAAAAAGCTAAAGAGATAAAAAATCTCTTCAGCTAAATTCAAAAGTTTGGGCTATTTAAATTTGCAACAGCCCCTTTCTATAATTTAAACTTTTCAATTTTTCTATAAAGTGTTGCTATTCCAATTCCTAGTTCTTTAGCACACATCTCTTTTCCTTCCCTCGATGTTCCATATTTTTTTAAACTTTCTTTTATCATCTCTTTTTCTACCGCTTCTAAAGTCAAAGTATTATTTACTTTAAATGAGGCTCTTTCTATTGTTTTTTGTTTTTTATTAAGCTTTTCTTCTATCTTCACTACTACTTCATTATCTAAATTGCCAAATTCATCTTGCATATTTACTAAATATTCTATAATATTTTCAAGTTCTCTAATATTCCCAGGCCAATTGTAATTTTTTAAAATTTTTAATAAATTTGAATCAACTTTCAATAAACTTTTATTAAAAGAGAGACTATATTTTTTTATCAAACTTTCTAATAATATCTCAATATCCTCTTTTCTTTCTCTTAATGGTGGTAATTCAATTTCTAAAACATTTAATCTATAATATAGATCTTTTCTAAATTTTCCTTGTTCTATTAAAGAAAGTAAATCAGCATTTGTTGCAGCTATAACCCTAATATTTAAATCTATACTTTTATTTGAGCCTAATCTTTCTATCTTTCTCTCCTGTAATACTCTTAAAAGTTTTACCTGTAAACTAAGTGGCATCTCTCCAATTTCATCTAAAAATATAATACCATTATTAGCTAGTTCAAATTTTCCTATTCTTCCTTCGCCACTTGCTCCACTAAAGGCTCCTCTTACATAACCAAATAATTCACTTTCTAATAATGTCTCTGGAATAGCACCACAGTTAATAGCTACAAAAGGATCATTTACCCGATCACTGCAACTGTGTATAGCTTTTGCAACTAATTCCTTTCCTGTTCCGCTTTCTCCAGTAATTAAAATAGTTGATGGACTGTTAGCAATTTTCTTAATCATTTTTCTAACTTCTTCTATTTTTTTGCTATTACCAATTATATTAAATATATCTGTTCTTACATCTTCGATATCTTTTTCTTTCATCTCTTTTAATCTATTTTTTCTTATTTTATCAAATAAAAATATCTCATACTCTTTATTCATAAAAGACTTTAATTTAAATAATTTTCCTTGAACATTTAATCTATTTCCTTCTATTTCTAAAATATATACTTGTTCATTATCTAATTTCTCTCTTTTAGATATTAAGTTTACTTTTTTTATGGAATATTCTAAATTTTCTTCAATTTTTAATTTCTCTATAGCGCTACTATTAATATCTATAATTTCTCTATTTTCATTTAATATTATTAAACCTTTATCATAATTATTAATAATATTTTTTAAAATATCTACTCTCTCTCTTTTATCTATTTCTTCTTCAGTTTCAAAAAGTTTACTTGAAATGAGATCACTTATTTGTTCAGTAAATTTTAAGTAAGAATTCATATTTCTTATTAATCTTTCTTTATCTTCCTTCTTGAAACATACTAACCCAATAACTCCAACTATTTTTCCTTTATAAAATATTGGAGCAGATATTTCTAACTCTTCAGTACAAATTTCTTTATCTTTACATTTTATACATAAATTATTTTTTCTTGGATCTTCTATCACTTGACTTTTCTCTGTTTTAAAAATAAAAGAGTATACTAATCCTTCACATTTTTTCTCTATATTTTTTTCAAAATATCCTGTTCCAGCTATTCTTATCAAATTTTCATCTACTATTTCTACTTCACATTGTAATACATTTGCTATTACTTCAACATATTGTTTTATATAATTTTGAATTTTCTTTAGTAACATTATTTTCTCCTTATTTTGTGTAAAAAAGGCCATAGATAAATTAATAATCTACAGCCTAAAAAATTCATACAAATATATTTTTTTATATACTTAACTATTTAAATTTTGTTCCTTATTATATTTCTCAATATGTTCATCTGTTATTGCAGATGGTGCTGGCGGTACACCCATACTTGATTGAATTATTGCTACCGTAAAAAAAACTACAGTACTCACAATTGAACCAAAAACTACAGACATTATTCCATATGGCTCTCCTAAATACTGCCATACAAAAGCAGCTATACTTCCAAATAACAAAGATAATTTTCCTGAAGCTACAGTAGACTTTTTATATATCAAGCCAAAAATTAATGATGCAAACGGCCCTGCAGAACGAATTGTAAATGCAAACACTAACAAAGGAATTACTTGAGTATTTGTTATAGCTATTGCTAATGAAACGGCTCCTACTACAACTATTACAGCTTTTGAAACAAAAACTAAATCTTTTCCAGAAGCATTTTTCTTTAAATATCTTTTATAGATATCATTAGTAAATAGTGTTGATACTGCAATCATATTTCCAGAAGCACTTGACATTGTTGCAGCACACACAGCTGCTAATACAACACCTCCTAAAATAGGAGGACAAAAATTTACTGCAGCTGTTGCCATTGCATTATTTGGGTTAATACCCGGAAATTTTGCCAATGCAACAAGTCCTATTATTGCCGGTATAAATCCATATACAGCCATTATTATTGCACATAAAAATGAACCCTTTTTAGCCACATGCATATCTTTAGCTGCAAAATATCTTTGTACAGCTTCTTGCCCTGTTGAGAATGTCATAAAGTACATTAAAATTAATCCTATTATTGTTTTCCATCCAACTTTAGTTAATCCTAATTGTCCTGGAGGTAATAATGACTTTACATTTTCCCAACCACCTGCATTTTTTACTATTACTGGCATTGCTATTGCCATTCCAACTGTTATAAAAACAATATGAATAATATCTGTTGCTGTTACGGATACTAATCCACCTAACATTGTATATATAGTTATTATTACACCAGCTAATACTATTGTTTTTCCTAAATCCATTCCTGTTATTGTACTAATAATTGTAGAAGTCGCTATTATTTGTACTGCTCCTGCAATAAATCCAGCTATTATTGATAAAATTGTTGCAAAGAGATGTGCACTAGTTCCATAACGTCTCTCTAATATTTCGGGTATAGTTGTTGCCATAGCTTTTCTAAGATATGGAGCTATAAATGATACTAAAAATATACCTATACCTGAGCAAACTACGTACCAACCTGCAGAAAGTCCCCAATCACCATATGCCTTAGCTGCAACTCCAACAGTACTTCCCCCACCAATTTCTGCTGCTGCAAGTGTTCCTGCTAACATAAATGGTCCTAAGCTTCTTCCAGCTAATAAATAATCGTCTGCTTCTTTTACTTTTTTTCTTGTTGTACTTATAACTGCTACTGCAACTATAACAGCCATGTAAAGTAAAATAATTATTGTTGTTGTCATATTCCCTCCTAAATATATTTTATTATACCTGTATATTTAGCAAATTATATGCCAGTTTTATTCTTTATTTTTTGTTCTTTTTATAACCAATTGCATCATTTTTAGTAAAAAAACATTATAAAAAAATATAAAAATTCATTTTGAGATTTTTTTATTATAATGATAATAGGATTTTTAATAAAAGATAAAAACTGCATCCAAGACTAATTTGAATGCAGTTTATTAAATACATTATACAGTTGTTATTTCTTTTTCTTTTTTAGCAAATAACTCATCTATCTCTTTAATATGAGCATCTGTTAATTTTTGAATTTCAGTTTCTAAGTTCTTAACTTCATCTTCAGAAACTGGATTTTCTTTATCTTTTAATAATTTTTTAAGATCATTATTTCCATCTTTTCTTATATTTCTTACAGCAACTTTTCCATTTTCAGCTTCAGATTTAGCCATTTTTACATACTCTTTTCTTCTATCAGCAGTTAATTCTGGCATTATTAATCTTATAACTTTTCCATCGTTGTTAGGTGTTAATCCTAAGTTAGCTGCAATTATAGCTTTTTCTATTTTAGCTATTAATCCTTTATCCCATGGATCGATTACTAGTAATCTTGCTTCTGGAGCAGATACAGATCCTACTTGATTTAATGGCATTTCAGAACCATATTGCTCTACTTTTATTCCATCTAACATAGAAACATTGGCTCTTCCTGCTCTTATAGATGTGAATTTGTGTTTTGTTGCTTCTACAGCTTTTCCCATTTTTTCTTTACATAAGCTTACTACTTCTTTACCAGTCATAAATTTCCTCCTAAAATATTAATCAGCTATTACTGTTGTTCCTATTTTTTCTCCCATTATTACCTTTTTGATATTTCCCTCTGTTAAAGAATCAAAAACAATAATAGGAAGTCTATTTTCTCTACATAATGAAATTGCAGTTGCATCCATTACTTTTAAATTTTTATTTAAAACCTCTGTATAAGTTACAGTTTCATATTTTACTGCATCTGAATATTTTACAGGATCTTTATCATATATTCCATCAACTTTAGTAGCCTTTAATACAACTTCTGTATTCATCTCAATTGCTCTTAATGCTGCAGCTGTATCAGTTGTAAAATATGGATTTCCTGTTCCTGCTCCAAATATAACTACTCTACCTTTTTCAAGGTGTCTTTGAGCTCTTCTCTTTATAAATGGTTCAGCTATTTTAGGCATTTCTATAGCTGTAAGTACTCTTGTTTGTACTCCTAACTTTTCTATAGAGTTTTGAAGAGCAAGAGAGTTAATTACAGTAGCTAACATTCCCATGTGATCTCCTGTTACTCTATCTACCCCTTGAGTTGCTCCAGATAGTCCTCTGAAAATATTTCCTCCACCTATAACTACTGAAACTTCTACTCCTAAGTCGGCTATTTCTTTTATTTGTCTAGCATATGATGCTATTACATCTGATGAAATTCCAAATTCTTGCTCTCCCATTAGAGCTTCTCCACTAAGTTTTAATAGAACTCTTTTATAAAATGGCTTCTCCATAGCTCCTCCTAATTTTAATTTTTAAAAAAATAGGGATGCGGTTGCATCCCCATTATGCTGTTATCTATTATCCTCTGATTTGAGCTGCAACTTCTTCTGCGAAGTTCTCTTCTTTTTTCTCGATTCCATCTCCAACTTTATATCTTGCGAAAGATACTACTGTTGAAGGTGCTGCGAATTGAGCAACAGTTTCTTTATTTTCTGCTCTTACATAGATTTGGTCTACTAAACAGTTTTCTTCATAGAATTTGTTCATTTTTCCAACTAGTATTTTTTCAATTATTTGAGCTGGTTTTCCTTCAGCTTCTAATTGTTTTCTAGCTATTTCTTTTTCATGCTCTAAGTCAGCAGTTGTAACTTGAGTTTCATTTAAGTATTTAGGATCCATTGCTGCTACGTGCATAGCTATATCTCTAGCTTTAGCTATGTTTGCTTCAGTAGCCTCTCCAGTTAATTCAACTATAACTCCTAGTTTTCCTCCTAAGTGGCTATAAGTTGCTACGAAACCATCTTTAGATTCAGTTTCGTGGATTCTTCTGATGTTCATGTTTTCTCCGATTTTAGCTATTAAATCAGTTACTGCTTGAGCAACAGTTTTTCCTGGTTCTATTTCAGCTTCATTTAAAGCTTCAACAGTTTTTACATTATTTGCAATAGCAATTTCAGCTAATTTCTTTCCGAAATCTTTAAACTCTACGTTTTTAGCAACGAAGTCAGTTTCAGAGTTGAACTCGATTAATACAGCTCTTTTGTTATCTGCTGATACAGCATCAAAAATTAATCCTTCAGCCGCTATTCTTCCAGCTTTCTTAACTGCTTTAGCAATTCCTTTCTCTCTTAAGTAGTCAATTGCTTTTTCCATATCTCCATTATTTTCCATTAGTGCCTTTTTACAATCCATCATTCCAGCACCAGTTCTTTCTCTTAGTTCTTTTACTAAACCAGCTGTTATTTCTGCCATTTTTTCCTCCTAATAAAATTTTATTTTATTAATTTATGCTCAACGAAATTAGATGAGTAAAAATTACTCAGCTACTACTTCTTCCTCTACTACAACTTCTTCTTCAGTAGCAGGAACTTCTACTACTTCTTTACCTTGGTTTCCTTCAATGATTGCGTTAGCCATTACAGATGAGATTAATTTTACAGATCTGATAGCATCATCGTTTGCAGGAATTGGATAAGTTATTAAATCTGGATCTACGTTTGTATCGATCATTGCAAATACAGGAATTCCTAAGTCAGAAGCTTCTTTTATAGCTAGAGTTTCTTTTTTACAATCTACGATAAATACAGCTGCAGGAATTTCTTTCATATCTTTAATTCCGCAAAGGTTTTTAGATAATTTTGCTAATTCTTTTCTGAAGTTAGCTGCTTCTTTTTTAGTGTAAGCAGTATCTAAAGTTCCATCTGCTTCCATTTGCTCTAACTCTTTTAATCTTTCAACTCTTGTTTTGATAGTAGAGAAGTTAGTTAACATTCCTCCTAACCATCTGTTGTTTACATAGTACATTCCTGATCTTTCAGCTTGCTCTTTTACAGCTTCTTGAGCTTGTTTTTTAGTTCCTACGAATAGAACTTTTCCACCTTGCTCAGCTATTTCTCTCATTACTGCATAAGCTTCTTCGATTTTCTTTAAAGATTTGTGTAAATCGATTACGTGGATTCCATTTCTTTCTGTGAAGATGTACTTAGCCATTTTTGGGTTCCATCTTTTTGCTTGGTGTCCAAAGTGAACTCCAGCTTCTAATAATTGTTTCATTGTTATTACTGCCATTTTTTCCTCCTAATAGTCTTTTGGTTTTTCTTCCATCAGTCTCAAAACTAAGCAATTTTCATTGAAAACACCCGGCTTAGAAATAACTGATGTGTGTATTTCACAACGGTTTATTTTATCATATTTTTTAAAAAATGTCAATATTTTCAATGGATAGTTATACATTTTCTTCTAAAAAATGGTATAATAAAGTTAGAAAAAATATTTTAGGAGGATTTTATGAGAGCTTTACTATTAGTAGATTTACAAAATGATTTTTGCAAAAATGGTGCACTAGAAGTAAAAGATGGGGATTTGGTAATTCCAGTTGCTAATTCTTTAATAAAAAAATTTAAAGAAAATGATGATTTAATAATTGCAACTAAAGATTGGCATCCAATTACACACAAGAGCTTTGCTAGTAATTCAAATGGTAAAATTGGAGATATTGGAGAACTTGCTGGTTTACCTCAAGTTTGGTGGCCTAATCATTGTGTACAAAATAGTTTTGGAAGTGAATTTCATCCAGAATTAAATTCAAAAGATATTAAATTAACTATTTATAAAGGAACTGACATTGATATTGATTCCTACAGTGCATTTTTTGATAATGGAAAACGTAAAAAAACAAATCTTGATCAAATTTTAAAAGATAGTGATATAGATACCCTATATATTTTAGGATTAGCTACTGATTATTGTATAAAATTTACTGTACTTGATGCTTTGGAATTAGGATATAAAGTATATTTAGTTGAAGATGGCTGCAAAGGTGTAAATTTAACTCCAAATTCTTCCAATGAAGCTATCAAAGAGATGCAAGAAAGAGGTGCGATTATTCTTAAAAGTTTCAATATTTTAAAATAGTATAAATTTAAAATTTTTTAAAATAACTATAATTAAATAATAATTTTTATTTTAATGGAGGTATTTATGGAAGAAATTTCGAGAGCTGAAGAGTGGGTAAATTCTCTTACACATTATTTTGGTGTGATTCTAGCACTAATAGGAACAGGAGCTTTAATAGTAAAAACTTTAGAAAGTAACAATACTGGCTATTTTATTGGTTCTATGTTCTTTTGTTTCTCTTTAGTTTTACTTTACTCTATGTCAGGAACATATCATATTTTATATACTGGAAATTTAAAAAAAATATTTAAAATTCTAGACCACTCTGCTATTTATATTTTAATAGCAGGTTCCTATACACCATATCTTTTAGGATTTTTTGATGGAAAAATTAAATGGATTTTATTTTTTATACAATGGGGAATAGCTTTAATTGGAATTATTTTTAAAGTTTTTTTTATTGGAAAATTTAAAATTTTTTCTACATTAATATATCTTTTTATGGGATGGATGATAATTTTTGTCTTTGATGATCTTAAAAATTTAATAAGTCCATTATCATTAAAATTACTAATAGCTGGTGGTATATCTTACTCTATTGGTACAATTTTTTACGCTATGAAAAAAATAAAATTTATGCATGGAGTATGGCATCTATTTGTATTAGCAGGAAGTATCTTTAATTATTTATCTGTTTACTTTATTCTATAGTCATTATAATTTAAAAATAAAAAGGAAGAAAAGTTCATTTTTTAATAAGACTTTCTTCCTTTTGTCATATAATTCTTTATCTTATCTTTTAACTAAATCACTAGCTATTTATTAATTGAACTATCTCTTCTATATTGTTACTCGTTTCTATCTTTTCTCTAAACTTTTCATTTAATATTTTCTTAGATAATTCAACTAAAGTATCATTATGTAAAACTTGTCCATCTTTTTCTGAAACTGCTAACATAAATATTACTTTTACTTTTTCATTTTCTTGAAGATTCCATAAAACTGGATTTTTTACTCTCATAAAAGCTACTACCGATTCTTTTACACATGCTCCTTTTCCATGAGGTAACCCTATACCATAACCAACAGTTGTAGCTGCTATCTCTTCTCTCTTATAAACAGAGTTTAGGTATTCCTCATAGTCATTTAAATATCCAGCTTCTAATAATTTAGTAGCTAATAACTTTATTACCTCATCTTTAGATAAATTCTCCTCATTACTTAAAACTACCAATTTTTCCACTATTTTCATATTTGTCCCCCCTGTAAAGTTAGTGTTTCTAGTTAATATAATTATACTTTTTTATATTAATTTATTCAAGAGGTGGTATTAAATAAAGAAATCAAATTATAATTTCCTTAGGCATAAAAAAAGAGGAGTATTTCTACTCCTCATATCTAACTAATTATTAAACTAGCTCGATTATAGCCATTTCAGCTGAGTCACCTTTTCTAACAGTAGTTTTGATGATTCTTGTATATCCACCATTTCTTTCTGCATATTTAGGTGCTATTTCGTTGAATAACTTAGCTACTACTTCTTCGTTTCTTAAGAAAGCAAATGCATTTCTTCTAGAAGCTAGAGTATTTTTCTTTCCTAAAGTTATCATTCTCTCAGCAAATTTTCTTAATTCTTTTGCTCTAGTTACAGTAGTTTCTATTTTCTCTGCACTTAGTAAAGATATAGTTAAGTTTTTTAGCATAGCTTTTCTATGGTCAGCTCTTCTACCTAACTTTCTATATGATTTATTGTGATTCATTTAGTTAGCTATCCTCCTTATTAATCTTCTTACTCAGGAGATCCATTTTGAGTTAGATCATATCCTAATTCTTTCATTTTTTCTAGGATCTCATCTAAAGACTTTCTTCCTAGATTTTTAATTTTTAGAAGCTCATTTAACGATAGTTTCGCTAATTGACTTACTTCTTCTATTCCAGCTTTCTTTAAGCAGTTAAATGATCTAACTGTTAAATCTAGCTCTTCTATTTTAGTATTTAGAATATTATCATCTTTAGAGTGAGTAGTTGAATCTTCTTCTTCATCTTCCACTTCTGCTCTTAGGTTTTCCATTTTATTACCTAATTCTAATAATGGATCGAAGTGTAATTTTAATAACTCAACTGCATAAGATAATGCATCTCTTATTTCTATGCTTCCATCTGTTTCGATTTCTAAAGTTAGTTTGTCGAAATCAGTCATTCTACCAACCATAGTATCTTGGATAGTATATGATACCTTTTTAATTGGTGTATATATAGCATCAACAGCTATATAATCTACTGGCCAATCTTTTCTTTCGATATCTTCTGATACAACAAATCCCTCTCCAGTATCTACAAGAAATTCCATGTCAAGTTCTCTATCTGTAGTTATTGTACAAATAACTTGTTCAGGATTTACTATTTCTATTCCTACATCAGGTATTATATCAGCTGCAGTTACTGTTTTTGGTCCCTTAACAGAAAGAGTCATTTTTCTTTCACCGCTAGTTTCAGCTTTAACAACTATTTCTTTTACGTTTAAGATTATTTCAGTTACAGCTTCTTTTATTCCTTCCATAACAGAGAATTCACTTAATACACCGTTAATTCTCACACCTTTAATAGCAGCTCCTGGGATAGACGAAAGTAAAACTCTTCTCAAAGCATTACCAACAGTATGCCCATAACCTCTATATAAAGGCTCAACTATGTATTGACCTTTAAATTCATTCTCTTTTACTTCAGTTATATTGATACCCCTTGCATGTTTCTCAATCTTTAACATTTAATCAACTCCTATTAAAAGGGCTTATTATCTAGAGTAGAACTCAACTATTAATGACTCGTTTAAATCGAAATCTAGATCATCTTTAGTTGGGTTTTGTAAAACTTTACCAGAGAAAGCTGCTCTATCTAGCTCTAACCATGCTGGTACAGTTGCATCTTCTACAGATGTTTTGATTATATCTAAGTTTTTAGAATTTTCTATTATAGAGATAACGTCTCCTACTTTTACTCTGTAAGAAGCGATGTTAACTCTTCTTCCGTTTACAGCTACGTGTCCGTGAGAAACGATTTGTCTAGCTTGTCTTCTAGTTTTAGCAAATCCTAATCTGTAAACTACGTTCTCTAATCTTCTTTCTAAGTATTCGATTAAAGTTAAACCAGTTACACCAAGTTTTCTTGCTGCTTCCTCGTATATCTTTCTGAATTGTTTTTCCATTACGTTATATATAAATTTTGCTTTTTGTTTTTCTCTTAATTGAACTGCATACTCTGTAGGCTTTTTGTTTGCATTTGGTCTAGGTCCTCTTTTAGAAGATTTGTTAACTCCTAAAACTACTGGATCAATTCCTAGCGCTCTACATTTCTTCAATACAGGCTGTCTATTTCTTGCCATTTTCTAAATATTCCTCCTTTGTATTCATTTTGCCGCAATAATTTTCAAAATAAATAAGTGAGATTACACTCTTCTTCTTTTTGGTGGTCTACATCCATTGTGTGGGATAGGAGTAACGTCAGTTATTTTAGTTACTTCTAATCCAGCTGCTTGTAATGATCTGATACAAGCTTCTCTTCCTGATCCTGGACCTTTCACTCTTACTTCTACTTTTTTCATTCCATTTTCCATAGCTATGTTTGCTGCTTGTTCAGCTGCGATTTGAGCTGCAAATGGAGTTCCTTTCTTAGTACCTTTGAAACCAGATGTTCCTCCTGATTTCCAACTTACAACTTTACCTTCTGCATCAGTAATAGCAACTATTGTGTTATTAAAAGTTGAATGTATATGGGCAACTCCGTTAGGAATATTTTTAACTTTCTTTTTAATCTTAGCTACCTTCTTTTTAGCCAACTTAAGCTACCTCCCTTGCTAAATTATAAAATTCTATAATTCCTCTAAAATACTCGATTACTTTTTAATAGGTTTTTTAGGACCTTTAACTGTTCTTGCGTTAGTTTTTGAACTTTGTCCTCTTACAGGTAGATTCATTTTATGTCTTAATCCTCTGTAACATTTGATATCCATAAGTCTTTTTATAGAAAGTCTTACTTCTTTTCTTAGGTCTCCCTCTACTTTAATAGTTTCTACAATAGCTCTGATTTTGTTTACTTCTTCTTCAGTTAAGTCCTTAACTCTTGTATCAAAGTTAATTCCAGCTTCTGTTAAAACTTTTTGTGAAGTTGGTTTTCCGATTCCGTAAATGTAAGTTAAAGCTATCTCAACTCTTTTATTTCTTGGGATATCTACTCCTGCTATTCTAGCCAAAATTGTTTCCTCCTCTATCGAAAATTTTATATATTTTGCTAGTAATATAAACTAGCTCAATACTTTCGTCGATATGTTCCGTTTCCTAAATTCGGAGATGGCTCTACAGCCAACATATCTTTACAGTACTACATGTCTTAATTGTCGTACTTTTAACAAACTCTCTTTACAAAATTATCCTTGAACTTGTTTGTGTTTAGGGTTTTCACATATAACTCTTACTTTTCCATGTCTCTTGATAACTTTGCACTTGTCACAAATAGGTTTAACTGATACTCTTACTTTCATTCATCTGCCTCCTTTCGTGATATTAATTTTTCTTCCTGTATACGATTCTACCCCTTGACAAGTCATAAGGAGAGATTTGTACAGTTACTACATCTCCAGGTAAAATTTTGATATAATTCATTCTCATTTTACCAGAAATATGGCCTAAAATAGTATGCCCATTCTCTAATTCAACTTTAAACATCGCATTTGGAAGGGCTTCTAAAATAGTACCTTCTAATTCGATAACATCTTTTTTTGACATAATTCCTCCTATCGAACAGAACTTCAAATTATTATAGCATGTAAATTACAAAAAGTCTATAAAAATTATTGTTTTTCTTAAACTTTTTTGATAATTTTTACTAGTCTAATTCACTTAAAATTACTGCTTTCCCATCGATAATTGCAATAGAGTGTTCAAAGTGAGCTGATCTCTTCCCATCTTTTGTTACGACAGTCCATCCATCATCTTTCATATTAAGTTTATATGACCCAACATTAACCATTGGTTCTATTGCAAGTACCATTCCGTTCTCTATTTTAAAACCTCTACCTTTTTTACCAAAATTTGGTACCATAGGCTCTTCATGCATTGAAAGTCCAACTCCATGTCCAGCATAATCTCTTACTACACTAAATCCATTTTTTTCAACATATTGTTGAATTGCATGTCCTATATCACCTAATCTATTTCCAACTACTGCCATCTCAATTCCAATAGCTCTTGATTTTTCAGTAACTTCTAATAGTTTTTTTGACTCTTCATCTATATTTCCTACTGGAAATGTTATAGCTGAATCTCCGTAATATCCATTTAAAACTGTTACTGTATCTATACTTACTATATCTCCATCTTGAAGAACTCTACCATTTGGTACTCCATGAACTACCTCTTCATTTACAGATATACATGTAGCTGCTGGGAAAGCTCCATATGGCCCAGGTACTCCTATACATCCAGGAATAGCTCCTTGACTTCTTATATAGTCTTCAACTATTTTATCCAACTCATATGTTGTTACTCCTGGTTTTATATATTTAGGTAAAATATCGTTATATAGTCTAGCTATTATTTGATTAGACTTTTTTATCTCTTTTATTTGATCTAATGTTTTTATTAATGTCATCTAACAAAATTCCTTTCTAAGTTAAATTATCCTAGAATAGCAAAAATTTCTTGAGTTATAACATCTACCTCTTTAGTTCCATCTATCTCTACTAATAAATTTTTTGATTTATAGAAATCAAATAATGGAGCTGTTTGAGAATGATACTCTCCTAATCTCTTAGTTACTGTTTCTGCATTATCATCTTTTCTTGTAATTAGTTCTGTTCCACAGTAATCACATTTTCCTTCTACTTTTGGAGGGTTAAATTCCACATGGAAAGATGCTCCACAAGCTGGACATACTTTTCTTCCAGTAACTCTTCCAACTATTAATTCATCTGGTACATTTAACGATATAACTTTATCTAATGCTATTCCCATCTCTTTCATTAAAACTTCTAAAGCTTCAGCTTGTGCTAAAGTTCTAGGAAATCCATCTAATATAAATCCTTTTTTACAATCCTCTTGAGATAATCTATCTCTGATTATTCCTATGATTGTTGAATCTGGAACAAGCTTTCCTTCATCCATGAATTTTTTAGCTTCTAATCCCATAGGAGTTCCCTCTTTTATAGCCGCTCTTAAAATATCTCCAGTTGATATTTGAGGTATTCCATATTTCTCTATTAGAAACTTAGCTTGAGTTCCTTTTCCTGCACCCGGTGCACCAAATAACATGATATTCATTATGTTATCATCTCCTTAAAACGTTTTGTATTACTTATCTATTATACTACACTTTCAAAAAAATTGCACTCATTAATCTTATAAGCAGTAATAAATTTTAATTGAAAATAAAAAAAGAGCATCTCTGCTCTAAATTTACTTAACTATTATATTTTCAGCTTGCATTCCCTTAACACCTTTTGTTACTTGGAATTCAACCTCTTCATTCTCTTTAAGTGTTTTAAATCCTTTTTGGTTAATTTGAGAAAAATGTGCAAACACATCTTTTCCATCTTCTCCAGTTATAAATCCAAATCCTTTTTCTTCGTTAAACCATTTTACTGTACCTTTCATTCAAGTACCTCCATTATATTATGTTAGTGTAACTAACTAGTCGTACTATCTTTAAAGAAACAGCTTTTAAAAAAGATCTTTATTAATTTACTTACTTATGTTAACTTTTCACTACATAATTATTATATCATTAATTCACATTAAAGTAAAGCTTTTTATTTTTTATTTTTGAAAACAGTTTGAAGTTAACTAAATTATAAAAATAAAAACACAACTCTTTAGTTGTGTTTTTTATATAAAGCTCTATATAAATCCTTTATATTCTCTCATTACTAAATGAGCATTTATTTGTTGAACTGTATCAATAGCTACCCCTACAACAATTATTATTCCTGTTCCTCCAAAGAAAACTGGAAGTCCTAAAGAAGTAAAAATTGCATAAGGAAGAATTGATATAGCTGCTAAGAAGAAAGCTCCGCCCCAAGTAATTCTTGTAACGACTCCTTCTAAATACTCAACTGTTTCTGTTCCAGGTCTAATACCAGGAATAGTCCCTCCACCTTGCTTTAAGTTATCTGCTACCTTTTCAGGATCAAATACTATAGCAGTATAGAAGAAAGAGAAAAATATAATAACTGCAGCATATATTAACATATATACTGGATGACCTTGACTAAATACCATAGCTAATGTAGTTTTAATTGTATACTCAGATGGAATTGCATTGACAATAGCAGATGGGATCATCATAACTACAGATGCAAAGATCACTGGCATAACTCCAGCACTATTTAATTTTAAAGGAATATATGAGTTTTGACCCATTCCTCCTCTTCCATTAAATCCTTTTCCTACATAGTGAATAGGTATCTTTCTTTGTCCCAGTTGGAAAATAACTATTCCTGCTACTACTAATACTCCAGCTAGAGCTATTAATAATAATACTGGTATTAAGAATTTACTTCCTCTCATACTTTGAATTGTCTGAACAACATTCGATGGTCCTCCAGATATTACATTCAAAAATATTAAAAGAGAAACTCCATTCCCTATTCCTTTAACAGATATCTGCTCTCCAATCCACATTAAGAAAACTGTTCCAGCAGTCAATGTTACTATTGTTGTAAGGAAAAACATAGTTCCTGGAGTAGTTACAAGTCCTACAGATTGTAACCACATACATACTCCAAAAGCCTGTATTATTGCTATTCCAATTGTTAAATATCTAGTCCATTGAGTAATCTTGTTTCTACCAGATTCTCCCTCTTTTTGAATCTCTTCAATCTTAGGAATAATCACGGCTAATAAACTAAATACAATTGATGAGTTAATATAAGGAACTATCCCAAGAGCAAATATAGATACTCTTTTGAAAGCTCCTCCAGAAAACATATTTATATAACCCAATATATCACTTTGTGCTGTCATAGTTGCAAGTCTATCTACATCTACTCCTGGAGCAGGAATATAAGTCCCTACTCTGGCAACTAAAAACATTAACAAGGTGAAGACAATTCTCTCTCTTAACTCAGGAATTTTCATAATGCTACTCAATTTCATATTAAATTTTTCCATTAAAGTCAAAACTAACTTCACCTCGCTTCTAGTCTTAGCAAGTTAAAAATTACTTGTTGTTTTTAGCAACGTCAGCAAAAGTTTTAACTTCTATAATTTCTACAACTCCACCTTTAGCTTCTATAGCAGCTTTAGCAGATGCAGAAACTTTGTGAGCTTTTACAGTTAATTTTTTATCTAAAGTTCCATTTCCTAAAACTTTGATTCCGTCCATCATTTTTCTAACTAATCCAGTTTCGAATAAGATTTCAGGAGTAACTTCAGCTCCATCTTCAAATCTATTTAATAGATCTAATGTGATTATAGCATACTCTTTCTTGAATAATGCGTTAGAGAAACCTCTTTTTGGAACTCTTCTATAGATAGGCATTTGTCCACCTTCGAAGTAAGGTTTTACTCCTCCACCAGCTCTAGACTTTTGTCCGTTGCTTCCTTTTCCAGATGTTTTTCCTAATCCAGAAGATTCTCCTCTTCCAACTCTTTTTCTAGCTTTTCTTGGTACAGAAGGCATTAATTCGTTTAATTTCATATTAAGCTTGCACCTCCTCTACTTTAAGTAAGTAAGAAACTTGAGCTAGTTTTCCTTTTAACTCAGGAGTTTCTACGTGCTCCACAACATCATTCATCTTCTTAAGCCCTAGCGACTTTACAGTTGCTATGTGGTTAGGCTTTCTTCCGATTATGCTTTTTACAAGCTCTATTCTAAGCTTTACCATCTAAATTCCCTCCTAGCTTAAGATATCTTTAACTTCTTTACCTCTTAAAGCAGCGATTTGCTCAGCTGTTCTAAGTGATTTTAAAGCTTCTATTGTAGCTCTAGCAACGTTGTGTTTGTTTCTAGAACCTTTGATTTTTGTTAAAATGTCATGTACTCCAACAAGCTCTAATATTTCTCTTGTTGCAGAACCAGCGATAACTCCAGTTCCTTCGTAAGCTGGTGCCATCCATAAAGTTGTTGCTCCCCATTTTCCTTCAATTTCATGAGGAATAGTAGATCCTTTTAGAGAAACATCTACTAAATTTTTCTTTGCAGAAGAAAGTGCTTTTCTTATAGCATCAGGTACACCATTAGCTTTTCCTAATCCTAATCCAACTCTACCTTCTCCATCTCCAACAGCTGCTAAAACTGAGAAAGATATTGTTCTTCCTCCTTTTGTTGTCTTAGAAACTCTTGATATCTTTAATAATTTTTCTTGATATTGTTTTTCTTCTCTATTTGCTAACTTAGACAAGTGAAATCCTCCTCTCTAATAGAATTAGAAGCTTAATCCAGCTTCTCTAGCTGCCTCAGCAAGAGCTGCTACTCTTCCTGTGTATTTGTATCCTGATCTATCGAATACGATATTAGTTATTCCTTTAGCTGCTGCTCTTTCTGCTAATGCTTTACCAACAGTTTTAGCAGCCTCTACATTTCCACCATTTGCAATATTTGCTTTTAACGCTTTATCAATAGTTGATGCAGAAACTAGAGTTACTCCATTAACATCATCTATTAATTGAGCAAAGATATTGTTGTTTGATCTATATACAGAAAGTCTTGGTCTATCAGCTGTACCAGAAATTTTGTTTCTGATTGATAAATGCTTTCTTGTTCTTACAGCTTGTCTATCTACCTTCTTAAACAACTGTCTTACCTCCTTTTAGTTAAGCTACCTTACGATTTTTTACCTTCTTTTCTTCTAACAACTTCGTCAGAATACTTAACTCCTTTTCCTTTGTATGGCTCAGGAGCTCTTTTAGCTCTTATATCAGCAGCAACTTGTCCTACTACATCTTTCTCGATACCGTCGATGTGGATAGTTGTATTTTTTTCAACTGTGAATGTAATTCCAGCTACTTCATCGATTACAACTGGATGTGAGTATCCTAGTGCTAACTCTAATCCTTTTCCTTTTGCAGCTGCTCTGTATCCAACTCCAACTAGGTTAAGAGTTTTTCTGAATCCTTGAGAAACTCCTACTATCATGTTGTTGATTAGAGCTCTTGTAGTTCCGTGTATAGCTCTTACAGCTGGTAAATCGTTAGGTCTTTCGATAACGATTTCATTTTCTTCTTTTTTTATAGTTAATTCTGAATTAAATTCTCTTGTTAGAGTACCTTTTGGTCCTTTTACAGTAACTACGTTTCCGTTTATTGTTACTTCAACTCCAGAAGGCACTATTATAGGTTTTTTACCTACTCTTGACATTTACTAACACCTCCTAAGTTATTTATTACCAAACAAATGCAAGAATTTCTCCACCTACGTTTTCTCTTCTAGCTACTCTGTCAGTAACAATTCCCTTAGAAGTAGATACGATAGCAATTCCTAATCCTGATAATACTCTTGGCATATCCTCAACTGAAGAATATACTCTTCTTCCAGGTTTAGAGATTCTTTTTATTCCTTTGATAACTCTCTCTTTACCATCATATTTTAAGTAAACTCTTATATTTTTCTTGTTCCCATCAGTCACAACTTTATAGTTAGCTATATACCCTTCTTCTTTTAGGATTTCTGCTAATCTATCTTTTAAATTTGAATGAGGTACATCTACTTTCTCGTGCATTACTGCATTTGCATTTCTGATTCTTGTTAACATATCAGCAATTGGATCTGTTAAATACATCTACGAAAATCCTCCTTCCTATAATATTACCAAGATGATTTTTTAACTCCTGGTATTACTCCAGCTCCTGCAAGCTGTCTGAATTTTACTCTCGAAATTCCAAATTCTCTCATGAATCCTCTTGGTCTTCCGTCTAACTGACATCTATTTCTTTTTCTAACTACAGAAGAGTCTTTTGGAAGTTTGTTTAATTCGAACATTGCTTCCATATCTCCTTCAGCAACTCTCTTCTTTAGTTCAGCTCTTTTTTCAGCATATTTCTCGCATAGTTCAGCTCTTTTAACATCTCTAGCGATCATTGACTTCTTTGCCATTTATTCTTTACCCTCCTCACTATTACTTTTTGAAAGGCATTCCAAACGCCTTAAGTAAAGCTCTTCCTTCTTCATCATTTTTAGCAGAAGAAACGATAGTGATAGACATTCCTAAAAGTTTTTCAACTTTATCAAATTCGATTTCAGGGAATACTAATTGATCTCTTAATCCTAAAGAGTAGTTTCCTCTTCCGTCGAATGAGTTAGCTGAAATTCCTTCGAAGTCTCTTACTCTTGGAAGAACTACATTCACTAATCTATCTAGAAAATCGTACATTCTTTCTTTTCTTAAAGTAACTTTTGCTCCGATTGGCATTCCTTCTCTTAATTTGAATCCTGCTTCAGATTTCTTAGCTTTTCTTACTATTGGTTTTTGTCCAGTGATAATAGTTAGATCTCCCATAGCAGCATCTATTAATTTAGAGTTTTGAGTAGCTTCTCCAACTCCCATATTCACTATTATCTTTTCTAGCTTTGGACATTCCATAACGTTATTTATTCCTAATTCTTTCATTAAAGCTGGAGATATAACGTCGTTATATAATTTATGATATCTAGAAACGTATTTAGACACTTACGTTTTCCTCCCTTCTTATAGAACTTCTCCTGATACTTTTGAGTATCTTACTTTCTTACCATCTACCATTTTGTATCCAACTCTTGTTGGTTTTCCAGCTTTCTCATCGAATAACATTACTTTAGATGAGAATATAGCAGCTGGCTTGCTAACAACTCCACCTTGTGGGTTTATTGGAGTTGGCTTCATATGTTTAGTTACTATGTTTATTCCTTCAACTACAACTTTTCCTTTTTTAGGGAAAACTTTTACAACTTTACCTGTTTTACCTTTATCTTTACCAGATATTACATAAACCATATCTCCAGTTTTTACATGTAAAGTTTCTGGTATAAATTTAATTTTAGGTTTAGCCACGATATTAGCCTCCTCTCTCGATTATTAGATTACTTCTGGAGCTAGAGATAAAATCTTCATGAAGTTTTTAGCTCTTAACTCTCTTGCAACTGGTCCAAATATTCTTGTTGCTTTTGGCTCATTGTTGTTATTGATTATAACTCCTGCGTTATCATCAAATTTGATGTATGATCCATCTTCTCTTCTTAATTCTTTTTTAGTTCTAACTATTACAGCCTTAACTACGTCACCTTTTTTAACGTTTCCACCTGGAATCGCTTCTTTAACAGATGCTACAACGATGTCTCCGATTCTTCCGAATCTCTTTTTAGATCCACCTAGTACTCTGATTATCATTAATTTTTTTGCACCTGAGTTATCAGCAACGTTAAGGATAGTTTGTTGTTGTACCATTAAATTATCCTCCTCTCACAATAATTGGAATTATCTAGCTTTCTCAACAATCTCTACTAGTCTCCATCTTTTATCTCTTGATAATGGTCTAGTTTCCATAATTCTTACTCTATCTCCAGTTTGAGCTACATTATTTTCATCGTGAGCTTTAAACTTAGTAGTGCTTTTTACTCTCTTCTTATAGATTGGGTGTAAAGCCATTGTTTCTATTGCAACAACGATAGTTTTATCCATTTTATCAGAAACAACTATTCCTTCTCTTACTTTTCTTTCGTTTCTCAAGACATTAACCTCCTCTTCCTAAGAATCAATTTATACTATGAATGAGATTATCTTTCATTTAAGATTGTATTTATTCTAGCAATTTCTCTTCTAACTTCTCTGATTTTAGCAGTGTTAGTAAGTTGACCTAATGAAAGTTGGAACTTTAGGTTGAATAACTCTTCCTTAAGCTCTTTACACTTAACAACTAAGTCTTCAGTTGACATTTCTCTTATTTCCTTAGCTCTCATTAGTTTTCACCACCATTCTCTCTTTTTACTATTTTACATCTTACAGGAAGTTTCATAGATGCTTTTCTTAATGCTGCTAAAGCTTTCTCTTCTGTTACTCCAGAAACTTCGAACATTATTCTTCCTGGTAGTACTACTGCTACCCAACCTTCAACGCTTCCTTTACCTTTACCCATTCTCACTCCAGCTGGTCTAGCTGTGATAGGTTTGTCAGGGAATATTCTTATGAAAGTTTTTCCTTCTCTTCTGAATGTTCTGTTGATCGCAACCCTGCACGATTCGATTTGTCTATTTGTTATCCAGTGTGGCTCAAGAGCTTGTAGTCCGTAATCTCCGAATGCTACAGTGTTTCCTCTTTGAGCTGTACCTTTCATTCTACCTCTAAACATTTTTCTATGTTTTGTTCTTTTTGGCATTAACATGACTACGCTTCTCCTCCTTCCCTTTTAGTTGGAAGAACTTCACCATGGAAAACCCATACTTTTATTCCAAGAGCTCCATAAGTTGTGTGAGCTGTTGCTGTTGCATAATCAATATCAGCTCTTAATGTATGTAAAGGAACTTTTCCTTCAACTACCCACTCAGCTCTGGCAATTTCTGCTCCATTTAGTCTTCCTGAAACCATAACTTTGATTCCTTTAGCTCCAGCTCTCATAGCTCTCATTACAGCTTGGCTTACAGCTCTTTTGTATGCTACCCTTTTCTCGATTGAAGTAGCTATATTTTCTGCAACAAGTACAGCATCTTTGTTAAATTCTTTAACTTCTTGTACTTTTACAGTTACTTTCTTTCCAGTTAATTTCTCAAGATTTACTCTTAAGTTATCTATTTCAGCACCTTTTCTTCCGATGATTATTCCCGCTTTAGCTGTGTAAACAAGAACTACTACATTTGAAGGAGAAGTTCTTTCAATTTTTACTTTTGCTATTCCTGCGTGGAAGTAGTTTTTCTTAACATACTCTCTGATTTTTACATCTTCATGGAAGTACTTAGCGTATTCCTTCTTGTCTGCATACCAGTTAGAATCCCAAGATCTTGTAATTCCAAGTCTTAGTCCTCTAGGGTCTACTTTTTGTCCCACAGTCTTACCTCCTTAAACTACTTTTCAGAAACAGCAACAACAATGTGAGCTGTTGGCTTTCTGATTATATCTGCTCTTCCCATAGCTCTAGGCATTATTCTCTTAAGAGCTGGTCCATCATTTATCATAATTGTTGAAACTACTAACTTATCTTCGTCCATTTTGAAGTTGTTAGTTGCATTAGCAATAGCTGATGCTAATGTCTTCTTTATTAATCTAGCTGCTTTTTTATTTGTAAATTCTAGAATATCTAATGCTTCTTGTGCTGATTTTCCTCTCACTAAGTCAGCTACCAATCTAGCTTTTCTAGGAGACATTCTTACGTATCTCGTAATTGCTCTAGCTTCCACTAGTCCAACCTCCTCTTTACTTTCTCAAATATATGCTTAAATTATTTTTTCTTTTTCTTGTCTACTCCGTGTCCGTAGTAAGTTCTAGTTGGTGCAAATTCTCCTAATTTGTGTCCAACCATTTGCTCAGTTACGTGAACAGGGATGTGTTTTTTCCCGTTATATACACCAAAAGTTAATCCAATGAAGTTAGGGAATATTGTTGATCTTCTTGACCAAGTCTTAATAACTGCTTTTAAGTTTCCAGAAGCTACTGCATCTTCAACTTTTTTCATTAAGTGGTGGTCACAGAAAGGTCCTTTTTTTAATGATCTAGCCATTCCTTATTAGCCTCCTCTCGAATTTAGAATTACTTATCGTTTCTTCTTCTTACGATAAACTTATCTGTAGTTTTCTTACCTCTAGTTTTAACACCTAAAGCAGGTTTTCCCCAAGGTGTTAAAGGAGCTTTTCTACCTACAGGATTCTTTCCTTCTCCTCCTCCATGAGGGTGATCAACTGGGTTCATTACAGATCCTCTTACATGAGGTCTTCTACCCATATGTCTGTTTCTTCCAGCTTTACCAATTTGTACTAAGCTATGTTCTGAGTTTCCTACTTCACCGATTGTAGCCATACACTCACCGTGGATTAATCTTAATTCTCCAGATGGTAACTCAACGTGACAGTAAGTTCCTTCTTTTGCAACTAGTCTTGCTGCAGTTCCTGCAGATCTAACTAATTGTCCACCCTTTCCTCTTTGTAGTTCAATATTGTGTATTTGAACCCCAACTGGCATATCTTTTATTTTAAGTGCGTTTCCTGGTTTAATCTCTGCTTGAGATCCTGCCATAACCATGTCACCTTTTTTTAGTCCTTTAGGAGCTAGTATATATCTTTTTTCTCCATCTACGTAGAATAAAAGAGCTATATTAGCTGTTCTATTTGGATCATACTCGATAGATTCTACTCTAGCAGGTATATCTAATTTATTTCTCTTGAAATCGATAATTCTGTAAAGTCTTTTGTGTCCTTTTTGTCTATCTCTACATGTTCTGTGTCCATAGTTGTCTCTTCCATATGCAGATTTTAAAGGTACAGTTAAAGACTTTTCAGGTCTTACATTATCTAAATCCGTATTAACTAATCTAGACATTCCTCTTTGTCCGTTAGTAATAGGTTTCATTTTTCTAATAGCCATTTTTGCTTAACCTCCGAAAAAATTCCTTATTCTCTAGACCTATATATATCTTTAGCCGTTATATATTAATTACACTTCTTTGAAGTAAGTAATTGTGCTTCCTTGTGCTAACTTAACGATAGCCTTCTTTTTAGCTTGAGTTTTGTAAAGTTTCATTCCGTGTCTTTTTACAACTGGTTTAGAGTTTAAAGTAGATACAGATTCAACTTTTACGTTAAATAATTCCTCTACAGCTTTTCTTATTTGAATTTTGTTTGCTTTTGTGTTTACTTCGAAAGTATATTTGTTGTACTCTCTTCTTAACATTTCACTTTTTTCAGTGATAACAGGTCTTTTGATGATATCATAAGCTGTCATTATCCAAGCACCTCCTCTATTGTAGTTAGTGCTTCTCTAGTAAGAATTACTTTCTCTTGTTTTAATAACCAGTAAACTCCTATTTCATTTGGTTGTAATACAACTGCATTTTCTAGGTTTCTTACTGATAAGTATAAGTTGTAATCCTTCATTTCTGCTAAGTCATTTACTACGAATAATTGCTTGTTAGTTGCATTGATTGCATTTGTTAAAGCAACTATTGTTTTTGTTCTTGGAGTTTCGATAGTTCCATCTAAAACTAAGATATCTCCATTAGCAACTTTAGCAGATAAAGCTGATCTTAATGCTAAGTTTCTTACTTTCTTGTTTACTTTTTTCTCGTATGATCTTGGTTGAGGTCCGAATGTTACTCCTCCTCCAACCATGTGAGGAGCTCTGATACTTCCTTGTCTTGCTCTACCAGTTCCCTTTTGTTTGAAAGGTTTTCTTCCTCCTCCTCTAACCATTGCTCTAGTCTTAGTAGCTGCAGTTCCTTGTCTAGCAGCTGCTAATTCTGCAGTTAGTACTTCGTGAAGTACTGCTTGATTAGGCTCAATCCCAAACACTGTATCTTTAACTTCTACAGTTCCAGTTTGAGTTCCTGTCAAGTCATATATGTTTAAAACTGCCATTATTTTCCTCCTTCCACATCTACTAATGAATTATTTTTTTATAGCTGGTTTAACAACTATGTAACTGTTTTTTGATCCAGGTACTGCACCTTTTATTAGTAATAAGTTGTTTTCTGCATCAACTTTTACTACTCTTAGATTTTGAACTGTTACAGTTTCGTTTCCATATTGTCCAGCCATTCTTTTTCCTTTTAATACTTTACCAGGCCAAGTCGACATACCGATAGATCCACCTAATCTGTGGTTTCTAGATACCCCGTGAGAAGCTCTGTTTCCACCGAATCCGTGTCTCTTCATAACTCCTGATGTTCCTTTACCTTTTGAAGTTCCTGTAATATCTACGAACTCTACTCCAGCTAAAACATCAACTTTAATCTCTTGTCCTAATTCATAACCTTCAACTGAGTCTACTCTTAATTCTTTTATGAATCTTTGAGGGTTTACTCCTGCTTTCTTGAAGATTCCCATTACTGGTTTAGTAGTGTTTTTTTCTTTTTTCTCATCAAATCCTAATTGTAGAGCTGTATATCCATCGTTTTCTACAGTTTTCTTTTGTAGTACGAAGTTAGGACCAGCTTCAACAACTGTTACTGGAATGAATTTTCCATCTTCAAAAATTTGAGTCATTCCAATTTTCTTAGCTAAAATTCCTGACATGTTTCTACCTCCATCAAATAATATATTGGTTGACAACTTGACCTCGTGGTTCTACCACCTTGCTTTAAAAAAAGCGCCAACTTGTATTATTCTGTAAGGATAATTTTTTATTCCGATAATCTTCTTATCAAACAAATCAAATTACTCGAAATATAACCTTACAATGTTTTTCTAAAAATCAACTATTAGATTTGTTTGATTTCTATTCCAACACCAGCTGGTAAGTTAACTGCTGTTAACGAAGCTATTGTCTTTTGTGTAGAATTGTTGATCTCAACCATTCTTCTGTGTACTCTCATTTCAAATTGTTCTCTTGAATCCTTGTTTACATGCACTGATCTTAATACAGTGTACTTTCTAATTTTAGTAGGTAATGGCATAGGTCCTGCGATTTCCGCTCCAGACTTTTTAGCAACTTCCGCTATTTTCTTAGCTGATTGATCTAATAAAGTATGATCATAAGCTTTTAAGTAGATTCTTAATTTGTTAGAAGCCATTTATTACTTTACACCTCCTTGAAAATTAACTTTAAGGATTTTCAATATCCTTATACACTTTAAAGAGTATATCATACTTTCCCAAAAAAGAAAAGCTTTTTTTTACAATTTTCTTAAGTTTTTTTGACCCCTCTATTCTTGGGATTTTTACTATAATATATATCTAAAATTTAATATTAAAAACAAAATTTTTTATCAATACACATAATTTGTATTTCTATATAAAAAATATGCCTAGATATATCTAGGCATACAAAAATATTTTCTATTATTTTATGATTTCAGCAACTACTCCTGATGCTACTGTTCTTCCACCTTCTCTGATAGCGAATCTTAATCCTGTTTCCATTGCGATTGGGTGAATTAATTCTACTGTCATTTCGATGTTATCTCCTGGCAT
>JAHLFN010000012.1 GCA_018883725.1 Candidatus Fusobacterium pullicola
TTTCATAATGGTTCACCTCCTAATCAAAAAAGTACTTAAATAGTATATCATATTTTTGGCAACAAAAAAAGACCTTCTTCAAATTTTTTGAAGAAAGTCTTAGTTTTTTAATTATAGACCTGAGTAGTTACGAAAAAATTTAATATTTTTCTAATTTTTATTGTAAGCCCATTTTGAGCCCAGCATTTTCAAAACACATTGATTTTATTACTTTTATAAGGGTATTGCAACTATTCCCATTCAATAGTTGCAGGTGGCTTAGATGAGATATCATAAGTTAATCTATTGATACCTTTTACCTCATTTAAAATTCTATTTGATACTCTTTCTAAGAAATCAAATGGTAAATGAGACCAAGTTGCTGTCATGAAATCTATTGTATTAGCAGATCTTAATACAGCAGTATACTCATAAGTTCTTTCGTCTCCCATTACTCCAACAGATTTAACTGGTAATAATACTACGAAAGCTTGGCTTACTTTATTGTATAGGTCAGCTTTTCTTAACTCTTCGATAAATATATCATCAGCCTCTCTTAAAATATCAGCCTTTTGCTTGTCTACCTCTCCTAGTATTCTTATTCCTAGTCCTGGTCCTGGGAATGGATGTCTATCAACCATATGATCTGGTATTCCTAACTCTCTTCCAACTTTTCTAACCTCATCTTTGAAAAGCTCTCTTAATGGCTCAAGAAGTTTGAATTTCATATCTTCAGGAAGTCCACCAACATTGTGGTGAGATTTTATAGTCATAGATGGTCCTTTTACAGACATAGATTCAATAACATCTGGATATATAGTTCCTTGTGCTAGGAATTCAACATCTGTTAATTTTGCTGCCTCTTCATCGAAAACTTCTATAAACTCTTTTCCTATTATTTTTCTCTTAGCTTCTGGATCAGATACTCCTGCTAATTTAGATAGGAATCTCTCTTCAGCATCTACACATTTTATATTCATATGGAAGTTTTCTCCATATACTTCCATTACTTTTTTAGCTTCATCTTTTCTTAAAAGTCCAGTATCTACGAAGATACAAGTTAATTGATCTCCTATTGCTCTATGAATAAGAGTAGCAGCAACAGATGAGTCAACTCCTCCAGAAAGTCCTAATAATACTTTCTTATCTCCTACTGTTTCTCTGATATTTTTTATAGTTTCTTCTATATAGTTACCCATAGACCAGTTTTGTTCACAACCAGCTACATTAAATACGAAATTTTTAAGCATTTGTGTTCCGTGCTCAGAGTGAGTTACTTCAGCATGGAATTGGATACAATAAGTGTTTAACTCTTTATTATATGTAGCAGCTACACAAGAATCTGTATGTCCTATTTGAACAAATCCAGGTGCCATTTTTGTTACATGGTCATTATGACTCATCCAAACTTTAGAATTATTTGGTATTCCTTGAAAAAGAGGACTGTCTACATCATCGATAATAAGTTCTGCTTTACCAAACTCTTGTTTATCAGCTCTAGCAACTTCTCCACCCATTAAGTGTGTAGTTAATTGCATTCCATAACAAATTCCTAATACAGGTATTCCTTGATGGTATAACTCTTTACTTATTGTTGGTGCTCCTTCTAAATATACAGAAGCAGGTCCCCCAGATAGAATAATTCCTTTTGGTTTTCTTTCAAGTATTTTATCTAAAGGTTCAAAGTAAGGAACAACTTCAGCATAAACACCCATTTCTCTGACTCTTCTAGCAATCAATTGATTGTATTGAGAACCAAAGTCTAGTATAACAATACTATTTTTTTTCATTTTAACCTCCATATTTAAAATAAAAGGGCTAATAGCCCATTAATAACTTAAAATTTCTTCTTCTTTTACCTCTTAATTATTTATAAATTCTATCATAATTTAGAAAATGTGTCAAAAGAAATATTTCTTTAAAAATTTGGCTACACCATTATTGTCATTTGTATCAGTTACATATTTTACCTTACTTTTTAACTCTAAATCAGAGTTACCCATAGCCACTCCATACCCTACTACTGTCAACATCTCCAAATCATTATTAGCATCTCCAAAAGCTACACACTCTTCTACTGAAATATCATAATTTTTTAAAACTTTTTCCAATATTAAACCTTTATTTACATTTTTATTCAAAATTTCAAATAAAAATTTTTGAGATTTTGCTGTATATACATTATTTCCAAATACTCTTTTTAATTCATTACAAAACTCATTAAACTCTTTTGAATTATTCATATCTTGAATAGTAATTTTGGTCATATTATAATCTTCAAAAGTATCAAAAGATTTTTTTATAGGTGTTAAACCTGTATGTTTTGCATAATGCTGTGTTTCAAGACTTTCTAAATTTTCTACATACCACTTATTATCTTGATATAAATTTATATGAAATCCTCTTTCCTTTCCTAATTCAATTACTTTTTTAGAAATTTTTTCTTCTAGTGGTAATTCAAAAACAACTTCATCATTTTTATAGTCTACAACTTTAGCTCCATTATAGGCTATGATATAACTATCTATTCCTAACTCCGTTACAAAAGGCTTTGCTGATACATATGTTCTTCCTGTAACTATAAATATTTTAACTCCTTTATTTTCCAAATACTTTAACACAGTCTTGTTAATATCTGAAATTTTCTTTTCTGATGTAAGTAATGTTCCATCTAAGTCTAGTGCTATAGCTTTTATTTTCATAATATTCACCTCACAAACTTACAAACTCCCTTTTAATAAATTATAATATTTTATATACTAAATATCAATAAAATTTTTTACTTATTTCTATTAATATTTTTATATATTCTTCAAAAAATATTTTTATTTTTTATTTTTTATAAATTTTACTTCATAAACATATTAAAAAACTATACATTTTTAAAAAAATAATATATAATATTTATGATATACTTAAAATTTACTATATTAAAATTTTAAATCAACAGGGGGAATATTATGTTTTTATCACCAGAGGAAAAACTGTTAAGACTAAGAAAAAAATATAAAATTACTCAAGGAGAATTAGTAGGAGATGACATTACTAGAGTTTTTCTAGGAATGATTGAAATTGGAAAAAGATCCTTGACAGAAAAAACAGCTAAATTATTATGTAAAAATTTTCATAAAATTTTCGAAGAAAGAGGAATAAAAGATAAAATATCTTTAGATGAACTTATGAAAACTAAAGAGGAACAAGCTCTTGAATTTTTAAATAATATGTTAATGAGTGAAATAAATATAAGTAATGAAAATCTATGGATAATAGAAGAGGCTCTTTATGAGCTTGAACCTAGAGAAAGAAGTGAATTTTGTGAAAAACTTTATATAAGATTTAAAAATAGAGCTAGATATACACTTGCAAGAGAATATCTACTTAAATCATTTCATGGAATTAGAAAAGTTAAAAATCTCTTAGAAAAATTAAATGATATGTTCTTTATTTGTGAGCAACTTAATGACCCACAAGGTTCTATCTACACATATAAAAAATTTTCATCATGGCTTCCTAAGGAAAAACTAAATCCTGAAACTGAAAAATTAAAGTATTCTTATGCTAAATCTTTAGTTGATGCTAAAGAATATGAAGAAGCTTTAAAAGTTATAAATTTTCTATATAAAAAAACTAAAAATGATGAAACCCTTTATTTAATTAGAAATTTAATGGCTAGAATTTATAAAGAAGAAAATAAATTTGAAGAAGCGATTAAAGAATACTCTTCTCTTGCAAAAAGAAAAACTAATAAAGAAAAATGTTTAGCATACTGTGAAATTATCAAAATTGCCTTAAAAATTTCAGATCAAGAGCTTATAAAAAAATATTATGAAAAATGTAAAAATATTGTTTCTGATTATACAGATTCTGATTTAGAATTTTTAAATATTTTTTGTACTTTAGCAAGAGGAGCTCATAATCTTGGAAAATTAAAAGATGCTAAATCTTACTATATGGAAGCCTTAGTTATAGGAAGATCTCTTAAAAATATGGAAGAAGAAAGAATTAATATTATTGGAGAATTGTTTGATGTATTGGACAAAAGTGATTTTTACTCCGCTCAAAGTATTGAATTAGAATATTTAGATCTTATAAAATCTAAATCTACTCCAAATATAACTCTCAAGATTTTGAATTATTACAAAAATATTCTACCTAATGAACTTCCATATAAATTAGAATTGTTTTTAAAATAATTTAAACAAACAACAAAACTAAGAATTACCTTTTTATATTCTATAAAATTTATTAATTGAAGCTTATTGAATAAAAAGACACCACTATTCGTTTAAATAGTTGTGTCTTTTTAATTCATATATAAATAGTATTATCTATCTAATTCTTCTCCACATCTTTTTAATAATCTTTCCCATTTCAAATCTACATTTGCTTGTATTCTATCTATTATATGTCTATTTTCTGGTTTAAATAGATGTTTAAATCTGCCTTGTTTTTTCAAAAACTCTTCGATTGGAAGTTTTTTCTTTGGTCTATATGTTAATTTCCACTCACCATTTATAACTTCAAATAGTGGCCAATAGCAAGTTTCCACAGCTAATCTACAAATTTCCATCAAATCTTCACTCTCATATCTCCAACCTCTTGGGCAAGGAGCTAATATATTTAAAAAAGCTGCCCCTTCTGTATAGATAGCTTTTTCTGCCTTTTCATGTAAATCTTTTATGTTTAAATGAGTCCTCCATAGCCTTTAAAAACTCTTTCTCTTCCATGACTCCACTCACTTTTACAACTGCTCCAAGCATTGGTGTATTTGGGAAATTTTTTCCTAATGTTTCTTCAGATATTGTTCTAGCATCACAAGTAAATACTTTTCCCTTATATCCCTTTAAAAAAGGGATATAATCTGAAGCTGATCTAGAAGAATTAATAATTATAGCTCCATCTTCCTTTAATCCTTTTGTAACATCTACACTTTCTATAAGTGTTTCATCAACTACAACTACAAAATCTGGTTCATAAATATTTGAATGGACTCTTACTGGATTTTTAAAAATACGATTATATGCCGTTATTGGAGCTCCCATTCTTTCAGGTCCATATTCTGGAAAACCTTGTACATACATACCACCACTAAATGCAGCATCTGCAAGAAGCAAAGAGGCTGTCTTAGCTCCCTGTCCACCTCTTCCATGCCATCTAATTTCAAATATTTCTCTCATATCCTACCTTCCTTTCATCTTAGATAGCTCCAAATTTATTAGGAGCTATCTAATTTCATACTTACAATCTACCTAATAATGTCTTTTATTATTGTTATCCTACTTCTTATTCTATTCTGTTCTATTCTCTACTTTTTTCCCTAATTTAAATCCAGCTATTTTATTTACCATTATAGCTATTGCTCCGTCTCCTGTTACATTACATGCAGTTCCAAAACTATCCTGTGTTAAATAAAGAGCTATCATTAAAGATTGTAACTCTGGTCCAAATCCTAACATACTCTCTAATAATCCAAGAGCTGCCATAACTGCTCCTCCTGGTACTCCTGGAGCAGCAACCATTGTTACTCCTAACATTAATATGAAGCCAAACATTCCTGAAAATGTTATTGGCATTCCATTTAACATCATCACAGCCATAGAACAACTTACTAAAGTAATTGTACTTCCAGATAAGTGAATTGTTGCACATAAAGGAATTGTAAAGTCTGCTATACCATCATTAACCCCATTTTCTTTAGTTTGTCTTAAAGTTACTGGAATAGTCGCTGCTGATGACTGTGTTCCAATTGCTGTAAAATAAGCAGGCAACATTTTTCTTATTAAAACTATAGAATTAGCACTACTTAAAGTCCCTGCTACTGTATATTGAATTAATAAAATTATATAGTGTAATATTATAATTATTCCAAATACTTTGGCAAATACTGACATTATTTTTACAATTTCTCCTGCATAAGTCATATTAGCAAATATTCCTGCTACATATAGTGGTAAAAATGGAATAATTATATTTGTTATGATTTTTTCTACTATTGTTTGTATTTCATTCATGAAGTTTTTTATTGTAGTTCCTTCTACAATTGCTATTCCTATCCCTAAAATAAAAGCCATTAATAAAGCTGTCATAACCCCCATAATAGGTGGCATCTCTACAGTAATATACCCACTTAATAGTCCAGCTTCAGGACTATTTTCTGCTATTGTCCCTAATGTACTTGGAAGTATTTTTTTTAATAAAACAGAGTTAGCAAAATAAGCAACACTACCTGATATAATTGTTGAACCATATGCCAATGCAGTTGTTATAGCTAATAATTTCCCAGCTTTTTTCCCAAGATCTCCAATACCTGGAGCTACGAAACCTATAATTATCAATGGTATTACAAATTGTAAAAAGTTACCAAATATTCCATTAAAGGTTATCATTAATCTCAGTAATGGTACAAACCCCACTTTTCCTAAAATAATTCCCACAATTAATCCTAATATAAGTCTTGGTAATAATCCTAATTTTTTCATAGTTGTCCACTTCCCTTTTATTTTTTAATATTTGTAGTTACTATTTCATTTCATATCCTGCTTCTTTAATTTTTTTAATAACCTCATCTCTATGCTCCATATCACTACATTCTATTACTAGTGTTACTTCCTGCATAGTTATTCCTAAATCTCCATTATACATACTTTGTGTTATGTGAAGTATATTTGCTCTACAAGATGTTAATAATCCTAAAAGTTTTTCTACTTCTCCAAATTTGTCTTGAATTTTTACTTTAAATTGGTATCTTCTTCCTTTATTAATTAAGGCTCTATTTAATACTCTTTCAATTAAATTAATATCAATATTTCCTCCCGAAACAACTGCACATGTTTTCTTTCCCTTACAATTAACTTTTCCAGCTAAAATAGCTGCTAATGGAGTAGCTCCTGCCCCTTCTGCTACAACCTTACTCTTTTCCATTAAAAATAGTATTGCATCTGCTATTTCAGCTTCTGAAACTGTTACTACCTCATCTACATATTTTTTTACTAATTCTAGAGTCTTACATCCAACTTTTCTTACAGCTATTCCATCTGCTATTGTAGGCTTTGCACATACTTCACAACACTCTCTTTTTTTTAGAGCTTCCGTCATTGAAGCTGCATTCTCAGATTCAACTCCTATAACTTTTATTTTAGGATTAATTGATTTTATAGCTATTGCTATTCCAGCTAAAATACCTCCTCCTCCAATAGGAACTACAACTGTATCTATATCTGGAGAGTCTTCTAAAATTTCTAATCCTATAGTCCCCTGACCTGCTATTACATATTCATCATCAAATGGATGTAAAAATACTGCTCCTGTAGCCTTTTGTATTTCACATGCCTTAGCAAAGGCATCATCATATACAGATCCACATAGTACAACTTCAGCTCCATATCCCTTTGTTGCTGTAACTTTAGCTATTGGTGCTGTTTCCGGCATAACAATTGTAGATTTTATCCCTTGAGCCGTAGCACCCAAAGCTATTCCTTGAGCATGATTTCCAGCTGATGAAGCAATTACTCCTCTTTTTTTCTCATCATCAGTTAAATTTGCTATTCTATTTAATGCTCCTCTTATTTTAAATGAACCTGTCTTTTGTAAATTTTCTAATTTAAAAAATACCTTTCCTCCTAATTCTTTTTCCAATGTAGGACACTCAACTAATGGTGTTCTCTTTATTGAGTTTTGAATTGTTTCCTTAGCTTTTTTTATAGTTTCTAATGTAACTTCCATATTAATTCCTCCCTTAGTTCTATACATTTAAAAAAGTTTTCAACCACTCTTATTATGATATAATTATATTCTTTTGTTATAATTTAGTCAAATTTAAAACAATAACTAAACAAAATAAGAAGTTATAAACATCAAATAAATATATAGTAATACTTTCTATCTTATATTAAATATATTATTTTTACTATTTTTTATTTTTTTAGTAAATTTTTCGTCTTTACTATCAAAAATAGCTGTTTTTATTCTAGAGACTTTTTTGTCTTTCCATTGAACTTTACTTATTTTACTTTTTTCTTTTATATGTTTATCATTAAAATAGTTAATTTTTTAATATTATTTTACATAAAAAAAGAGAAATTCCATAGTCATAAACAACTATACAAATTTCTCTTCTTATTTACTATATTAAATAGCTCTCGTATACTCTTTTAACCACTCTTTTTCCTCTAGAGTTAAATATGGTGATACTTTTTCATATACCATCTGATGATAATTATTTAAGTACTCAATCTCTTCCTTTGAAAGTAACTCTTTTATTACCCCATCTAGATCTAATGGAGCATATGTCATTGTTTCAAACTTCATAAATTGACCAAACTCTGTTTTTTCAGCCTTTTGAACAATTAATTCATTCTCTAATCTAATTCCATGAGAACCTGCTATATATACTCCTGGTTCATTTGTTACATTCATTCCCTCTTCAAGTACCTGTGGATTATATTGAACTCTTATCCCTTGTGGTCCTTCATGAACATTTAATAAAAACCCTACCCCATGACCTGTTCCACATTTGTAATCAATTCCTATATTCCATAAAGCTTGTCTTGCTAATATATCTAAATTTGTTCCTGTAACTCCATATAAAAATTTTACTTTTGATAAATTAATCATTCCCTTTAATACTAAAGTGAAGTGTTTCTTTAACTCTTCTGAACACTCTCCTAAAACAAAAGTTCTTGTTATATCAGTAGTTCCATCAAAATATTGTCCCCCTGAATCCACTAAAAATAAATTTTTAGCTTCCAATCTTCTATCAGTCTCAGGAGTTGATTTATAGTGCATCATTGCAGCATTAGACTCATAGGCTGCAATAGTGTCAAAACTAGGCTCAATATATAGTTCTTGCTCTTTTCTAAAACTCTCTAATTTTTGAGTTGCTGACATCTCTGTAATCTCTTCTTTTCCAATACTGTTTTTTAACCAATACATAAACTTCGTTACAGCTACCCCATCTTTTACGTGTGAATTTCTTAAGTTTTCAAGCTCTACTTTATTTTTACAAGCCTTCATTATCGTACTTGGGTTTGATCTATTGATAACTTTTATCTCTGGATTTAATTTTTTGAAAATAGTATAATTCACCTTATTTAAATCCATCATAATTATATTTGAGTTTGAAACTCTTTCCATATCCTCATATATTTCAAAGTAATCTCTTACCTCTACTCCATTTTTATAAAGATATTTCTCAACCTCACTATTTAATTTTTCTTCACCTATATATAGTACTGCCTTATCTACAGTTATTGCAGCATAAGCTAAATTTACAGGATTATTTTTTACATCATTTCCTCTTATATTAAATATCCATGCTATATCATCTAATGAAGTGATTATATTTACATCACAATTTTCCTCTTCTAAGATATTTCTTACTCTAGTTAATTTTTTTTCAACACTTTCACCAGTAAATTTTTCCTCTAAAACAAAAACTTGGCTAGCTGGTAAACTTGGTCTATCTCTCCAAATCTCTCCAACTAAATCAAACTCAAAATTAAAATTAACTTTTTTATCCTTAAATTTTGCTTCAAAATTTAATACCGTATTTGTTGCTAAAACTTTTCCATCAAATCCTAAAGTTTCTCCAGATTGAATGTTATTAACAATGTATTGTATAAAAGTTGGAACTCCCTCTTCTCCCATTTTAAATAGTGTTATTCCACTTCCTTGTAATTGTTTTTCCGCTTGAATAAAATATCTTCCATCTGTCCAAAGTCCAACTTCATTTTGAGTAACTACAACTGTTCCAGCTGATCCTGTAAACCCAGATATCCACTCTCTACCTTTGAAATAATCTCCAACATATTCACTTTGATGATAATCAGCTGAAGGAATAATGTAATAATCTATACCTCTCTCCTTCATTAACTCTTTTAACTTTGCAATTCTTTCTGTAATTTTCACAGTACCACCTCTTTTATTCTACTGTAACAGATTTTGCCAGATTTCTTGGCTTATCTACATCTAATCCCTTTTCTACTGCCGTATAATATGCTAAAAGTTGTAAAGAAATATTTGCAACTGTAGGAGCCAATATATCTTCCACATCATCTATAAGTATAATTTCATCTGAAATATCTGCTACATTCTTATATTTTTCTTTTGTTAATGCTATAACATATGCTCCTCTTGCTTTAACTTCTTTAATATTAGATATTATCTTTTCAATCATATCCTCTTGTGTTGCAATAGCAACTACCATTGTTCCCTCTTCTATTAAAGCTATCGTTCCATGTTTTAACTCCCCAGCTGAGAAAGCCTCTGTATGTATATATGTAATCTCTTTCATTTTTAGAGATCCCTCTCTACCACACTTATCGTCTATACCTCTACCTATAAAAAATCCATTTCTCTTATCTTTTATCTTATTAGCTATAGCTCTTATTTGCTCTTTTTTATCAATTACTTTTTTCACCTGATCTGATAGCATATGTATTGTATCTAAATAACTCTCATATTTATTACCATCAATTAACATTTTCTTTTCCCCAAAATAAAGAGCTAGAAGATAAAATAAAGTTACTTGAGCTGTATATGCCTTTGTTGAAGCAACCGATATCTCTGGTCCAGCTAAAGTATATATTACCATATCCGCCTCTCTAGAGATAGTAGATCCCAATACATTCGTTATAGCTAATGTTGTAGCTCCTTTTTCTTTTGCCATCTTCATAGCCATCAATGTATCTAAAGTTTCTCCAGATTGACTTATGAAGATCGCTAAAGTACTTTCATCAATAAAAGGATCACTATATCTAAATTCTGAAGCTATATCTACCTCTGTTTTTATCCCAGATATTTTTTTGAAGAAATAAGCTCCTTGAAGCCCAGCATGGTAAGCAGTTCCACAAGCAACAATATAGATCTCTTTTATTTTTGATATATCTAATTTTTTTAAAGATGAAGAGAAATCAACTTTTCCATTAGTATTCATATACACATCTAAAGTTTTTTCAATTACCTCTGGTTGCTCTTCTATCTCCTTTAACATAAAGTGTGGATATCCTCCCTTATTTGCTTGTTCCATATCCCACTCTATCTTAGATATTGCCTTTTCTAATTTTTTTCCTTGAGAATCATAAACACTCACTCTATCCTTCTCAACAATCGCCATTTCACTATTATCTAAAAATATAACTTCTCTAGTATATTTTAAAATAGCTGGAACATCTGAAGCAATAAAATTCTTTCCTTTTCCTAAGCCAATAATTAGAGGACTCTCTTTTCTTACGCACACCAATCTATCTGGATTCTCTCTCTCAATTATTCCTAAAGCATAACTTCCTCTTATTCTTTCAGTTACTTTTCTTAAAGTTGATAACATATCTCCATCATAATGTTTAGAAAATAGGTGAGCTACTACTTCACTATCTGTTTGAGAGGTAAATATATATCCCTCTTTAGTTAGCTCCTCTTTTAACTCTAAATAATTTTCAATAATACCATTATGTACTACAGCAACTTTCCTATCTGAACTAAAATGAGGATGAGAATTTCCATCAGTTGGATTTCCGTGAGTTGCCCATCTAGTATGACCTATACCAATATAAGCACTCTCCTCTTTTCCTTTTAATGCGTTTCTTAAATTTTCCAATTTACCACTTTTCTTTTCAATAAAGATCTTCCCATTTTCAATGATAGCTAAACCTGCAGAGTCATATCCTCTATATTCAAGTTTACTTAACCCATCTAGGATTACCTCCATTGCTCTTTGTTCATCTCCTACATAACCAATTATTCCGCACATACGAATCCTCCTATATATATTTAATTTTCAATGTTCATAGGAGATTGCTACTTATTACCCCTTTGTCCTTTAAGTTGTCTTAAAGTTTTGTACTGGTAATGGCTGTAACCACCTCTGGAGTATCCGCCGAATTTTCGATAAACTCCAGTCCTCGTCAACTTACTTTAGAAAGAACTTTTAAAATAAAATTTCTTCTCTAAATAAGCTCTGGCGCTCTTAAATTTAATCTCCTGCTGTGTTCTATTATAACTGATAAAAAAAAGCTGGTCAAGTATTATTTTTTCCAGCTTTTATCTCCATATATTTACTTTTTTCTATCTCTTGTTGATCCAAAACCTAACTCTTCTCTATATTTAGTAACTGTTCTTCTTGCTACTATATAGCCCTTATCTTTTAAATAAATCGAAATTCTTTCATCAGATATTGGATTTTTTTTGTTTTCCTTATTTATAAGTTCTTCTATTATTTTTTTTATTTTTATTTTTTTACTATCAATTATAAATAAAGATTTTATTGAAATAATACCTTGAGGAGTGTCTAAATATTTATCTTTTATAGCTCTTGATATTGTAGATTCATGTAAGTTTAATTCTGTAGCTATATCCTTTAATATTAAAGTATGTAAAAAGTTTTCCCCTCTAAAAAAGTAATCCCTTTGTTTTTTTATAAGAAATTCTAATATTTTAGTTAGAGTTTGATATCTTTTTTCTAAACATTTTACTATATTAATAGCTGTATTTATAAATTTTTTATCACTTGCTAAGCTTTCTGAATAATATGAATTAACACTTACTTTTGGAATAACTCCCTCATTTATTTTAAAAACTAACTCTCCGTTTTTTACCTCTATTTTAGCTTCTGGCACAACATAGTTACTAGTTGTATCTATTCTATACCCTCTAGCAGGTATAGGAGTTAATGTCTTTATCAACCTTATATAATCTAGTATTTTATTTTCATCAATCTTTAATTCTTGAGCTATTATTGAATAATTTTGATTAGCTACTTCTTCCAAATAATATTCAATCAAAGTAAAAAGTTTTTCATCATATATCCCTTTATTTCTCAATTGAATTTTTAAACAATCTTTTAAATTTTCAGCTCCAATTCCTATTGGATCTAAAGTGTATATAATTTCAAATGCTTCATTTAATTCTTGCATATTTATCTTTAATAATTTTTTTAACTCCACTTTTGAAATAGCCAAATAACCTCTTGAATCTAAATTATTAACTATAAATATACATATCTTTTTAATTTTTTTTGAAAGTTGCAAATATCCTATTTGTTCCTCTAGATAATCAAACAAAGTCTCCTCTTTAGTTACAAAATCTAAAGGTGAATACTCCTCTTCTGATACCCCTTTAGTTGAGAAAGTACTATATGATATCTCAATAGCTGGATTGATAGTAGCCTCTTTCTCTAGGTACTCCCTTAACTGTGATGAAGACATTTGCAATATGTTCATTGAAATTTTCATCTCTTGTGTCAATACTAATTTTGTTTCCTGTTTAAGCTTTAAAGAAAAATCCAAATAAAATCCCCCTCTATCTTTTCATAAAAATAAGGTTGTTACAAACCACTAATTGTAACAACCCTATTATCTATTTCTTATCTTCCTCAATTTTAACTTTTTCTTCGACTACATCTACTAACTCTTCATCACTATCATCATTTGAGTTGTCAAATATCTTAGTTACATAACTCATTAAGTTTATAATAACATAGAAGAATGATACAATAAAAAGACTATATTTTAATGTCACTATAACTATTACAATAAATAATCCAGCAAACTTTTTAGGGATAAAAGAAAATGATTTATCTGGAGTTTTAAACTTTATTGTACTTACCATTAATATTGCAGCTATTATAGTTATTGCCATAAAAATATCTAAATGAAAAAGATTTATATCAAAATTCTTTTGTAAATAGTAACAAATTAAGTAATATGAACAAACCATTGCCGCAGCATTTGGAATTGGCATACCACTGAAATCTCCTTTTTCGTTTGAAGCCACAGTTATAATGTTAAATTTTACCAGTCTCATAACTCCACAAAGTGCATAGATAAAAGATACAGGTACAATAAAGGCACTAGCAGATGCATATTGCATTAAGATTGAATAAACTAAGATACTTGGAGCTAAACCGAAAGATATAGCATCACAAAATGAGTCAAACTCCTTTCCAAATTCACTAAACGCATCTAACTTTCTTGCTGTTTTTCCATCTAATCCATCACAAACCATTGCTAATATAATGAACCAAATTGCTTGTATAAAGTTTCCTTTAATAGAAGCAGTAATACTTAAATATCCTAAAAACATATTAGCCGCTGTAATTGCATTAGGAGCAATATATTTTCTTTTTACCATTTTATTTCATCTCCCTTAAAAACTATTATCTGTAAATTTTAGCATAAAAAAAAATTTTTTTCAATATTAAAAGAAAAGAATAAATTTGTAAAAATAGTTTGATATTTTGATAAAAATCCTATAAAATCATCATATAGACGTTTTATTGAAAGGAGATACATTTTTGGATAGAAAAAAATTTCAAAATATGTTTACAGAGGTTGATGAATTTTTAATAGCTGCTATTTGTGATGATATTGAACTCTGTGAGGAGATTGAATATCCTGTATATAGCAAGTATTTTTATCCACCTCAAATATGTAAAAAATTATCTGAACTCAATTTAGGAAATATAGAATTTATTTTATGTGGATTAAATGAAAATTGTGAAAAAAATATGGTAGCTATCACGCCAAAATCTTTTCCAAAAGATGAGTTGATGTTCCCAGTAAAATTTTTCAAAATTACTAATAAATCTAAATTTAAACCTCTTGAACATAAGCATTATTTAGGAACTATAATGTCACTTGGAGTTAAAAGGGAGCTTATTGGTGATCTAATTGTAGAAGGTAATATCTGCTATGGAATAGCTGATGATGAGATTTTTAATTTTCTCTCTACAAACCTTACAGAGATTGCTAAAAATCCAGTTACTTTTGAAGAGAGTGATAAAGAGGAGATCCCAGAATTTAAATTTCAAGAGATTACCGATAGTGTTAGCTCGCTGAGATTGGATAATATAATAGCTGCAGCTATTAATAATTCAAGGAGTAAAAGTTTAGAGTTAATAGAAGCTGGAGAAGTTTCTATTAATTATACTGTCTCTAAAGATAAAAGTTTATTATTAAAAGAAGGGGATATCATAAGTGTAAAAAAGAAAGGAAAATTTATTTTTGATAAACTGATTGGAGAAAATAAAAAGGGGAAATACAAAGTTTTAATAAAAAAGTTTGTATAATTTATTAAGAGGTGAAATGTTTTATGAAAAAGAAAATAGGTATAATATTTGGAGTAATTTTTATTATTCTGTCTGGAGTATATCTATCTAGAAATTATATTATAAAAATGGTTTTAGAAAATAAACTTACAGAGATCAACAAAGGACAGGTAGATATTGGAAAAGTAGATTTCTCTCCATTTTCTAAAAAAATAGTTATCAATAATATAGATATTACTAGTAGAAAAGATGGAATGAAAAATTTTGTATCAATTGGAAAGTTTGAAACAGATTATGACATTTACTTTAAAGAGAAAAAAATTCTTGTAAGTAAGGCTGATTTTGAAAATGTACAATTTATGACTCCAAGAGAGGAGAATGGAAGCACAGGATTTGTTGTAGAAGAGGAAAATAAAGTTATTGTAAAACCTTCAAGTACAGAGGAAGATAAGGATGATAACGTTCAAGATTTAGAGGAACTTATAAAAGCTAGAGCTCTTGTAAATAAAATGACACTTGAAAATATCCTTAAATCTCAATATGAGATAGCAGAAAATAATCTTAAAGAAAAAAAGGAATACTGGGAAAAAAGAATAAATAGATTAGAGAAAAAACCAGAATACATTATTCTTAAACAAAATTATAAAAAAATATCTCAAGAAAAGAATCCATTGAAAATAATTAGAATGGAGAAAGAGATTAAAAATATGATTACCTCTTTTAAAACTTTAAGTAAAGAGTTTCTAAAAGATAAAGAAAATATGAAATCTGATTTTAACAGTATTGTAAGTGTTAATAATATGAATATTAATCTTGAAGATACAGTTAATGAGTTAGTTGGTAGAGGTGAATTTGTAATCACAGATCTTGATTCTATTATAAACTATTATCTTAATGAAATTTATGGTGAAAAAATTAAAAATATGGTTGTCAAATATAGAAATATTATGAGAGAAATTGAATTAAGAAGGGAAGAAGATAAAAAAGCTCAAGATAAATGGGAAATTTTTGCTGAAGAGATAGATATCACATCTAATATATATGGTATTGAACTAAATGGTCAGATTAAAAATATCTCAAGTAGACTTTCTAGAAATAAGACAAATATTGATCTATATCTAAGTGCTGACTCTCAATTTAGTCATGGAGAAGCATATGGTTATATCAACCTTAGCAAAATCCAAGGTAAATTTGATATAAAAATATCTAATTTTAACTTTAAAGATTTAGAAGATATGGATGTTCTTTATAATTATGTAACTAATGGAGAAGCAGCTCTTGTTAAAGAGGTTTTACTAAGCAGAGATAACATAGATATTCAAGGTAATGTTGAAGTACAGAAAATGACACTCAATGAAAAAGAGATTACTAACAAACTTAATATAAAAGAGCCTCTTCTAAGAACAATGATCTCTCCATTACTAAAAGAATTAAGAAGTGGAAATATCAACTATGGTTATAACTCTTTAGACGAAAAATTGGTTATTAAAAGTGACCTTTCTGAAAGAATAATGGAAGTTTTAAATGATAGAAATGGTAGTGTTAAGAAAAAAATTATTGAAAATATGGTAGACGAAGGAAAAGCTCAAATACAAAATTATAAAGCTACTCTTGATGAAAACAATGAAGATACTTTAAAAGAGTTACAAAATAATTTGGATGAAAAATCTAAGTACTTAAATAAAGTTCAAGAAATAATAGATAAATTTAATATTGATGGAATATTCAAATAATATTTAGAAAAAATTATTGACGTAATTTGAATTTATTGATATAATGAATTGTCATGGAAATCATAGAGGAGTCTTATGGCGTAATAGTATCGAACCGTGTCAGGTCTGGAAGGAAGCAGCACTAAGGTATTTATTGCGGGTATAGGATATACTTCTTTGGTTTTCATGGCTTTTTTTATAAGCAGGGGGAATTTCTATGTATATAATCTATAATTTAGATGAGTTAAAAAATAATTTTGGGAATCTTTCAAATATTGATAATGAGTTTATAGAAGATAAAAATGGACTATATTTTGTGATAAAATCTCAAGATACACTTATTGGTTATATATTAGTAAATGAAAGTAGAGAGAACTACTTAATTAGAAGAATTTTTGTAAAAAGTGATATGAGATATAAATCTTATGGAATGAAGCTTATAAAGTTCCTAGTCAATCATGGAGTGGAGCAGAAAAAGGAAAAGATTTTATGTAAAGATCTCTCAAAACAGGAATTTTTTAAAAAGAATGGATTCAAAGAAAATGGAGATACACTTGAAATAAATAATATTCAAAGAGAAACCTTGAGAATGAAAGAGGGAAAAAAAGTTGTAATCTCATCTATTTTACAGAATATATTTTTAGCAACTATTAAAATTTTAGGTGGAATTTATGGTGGATCTCGAGCTTTAATTTCTGATGGAATTAACTCTTTAGCAGATGTTGGTAGTTCCTTTGCAATCTTATTAGGAATATATTTTAGTAATAAACCAGCTGATGAAGAGCATCCATATGGTCATGAAAAAATAGAGAGTATCATTGGAAATATGTTAGGAGTTTTTCTTCTTCTTACTGCCTTTGAGTTGGGAAAAAGTAGTGTAGAACTTTTAATTAAAGGTGAATATACCACTACTCCATCATACACTACTATTATTTGGGCTTTTATATCAATGGTTGTAAAGTTTTTTATGTATAGATATAAATTAAAAGTTGGGCAAGCTACTGATAATAGTGCCTTAATAGCTGATGCTAAAGACAGTAAAAGTGATGTATATTCTTCCGGTGGAGTTATTATAGGAATACTGTTATCTATTTGGATATCCCCTATCTTTGATATCCTTGTGAGTTTAATTGTCGCTCTATTAATTTTTAAAGAGGGAATATCAGTAATTTTTGAAACATCCAATCTTATTCTTGATAAGCAAGATGATGAGTTTATTAAAGAACTTGAAAATTATCTAGCCGAAAATGATAGTATAAAGAATGTTCATGATATATTTATGAGAAAATCTGGAGATAAAATATTTCTTTCTATGCATATTAGAGTTCCTAAAGATATGACAGTGTATGAAGCTCATCATTTAATAGACAGTATTAGAGAAGGGATAATTCTAGATTTTGAAAATGTCAAAGATGTTATGATTCATGTTGATTACCTATATTAAATTAATAAAATCTCATTTTTAATTTAATACTCTAAAATGTGGAAAGTAGACACATTAACAAAAATTATGGTATAATTATTAACTGAAAAGGAGTTGAAAATTTAATGAGTATATTAGATAAATTAAATGATAAGCAAAGAGAAGCTGCCTCTAAGATAGATGGTGCTCTTTTAATTCTTGCTGGTGCTGGATCTGGAAAAACTAGAACTATAACTTATAGAATAGCTCATATGGTTGAAGAGATTGGAATCTCTCCTTATAAAATACTAGCTGTTACTTTTACTAACAAGGCAGCTAGAGAGATGAAGGAAAGAGTTGAATCTCTTATTGGTGAAGATGCCAAAAGAGTTATGGTATCTACATTCCACTCATTTGGACTTAGACTTTTAAGAGTGTATGGAGACAGATTGGGATATGGTGCTAACTTTACAATTTATGATACAGATGATCAAAAAAGAGTTGTTAAAAATATAATGAAAGAGTTAGTTATTAAAGATAAAAATCTAAAAGAGGGAATTATTGCCTCTATTATCTCTAAATTAAAAGAGGAGAGCATATCTCCAGATGAATATGAAACAACTGAAAAATACAATGAAAATGGAAAGATAATAGCTGAAGTCTATAGAAGATATAACTCAGTTTTTAAAAATAATAATGCTATGGATTTTTCTGATATTTTAGTTAATACAGATAGATTATTAGATATTCCAGATATTCTTGATAAAGTTCAAGATAAATTTAGATATATTATGGTTGATGAATACCAAGATACAAACAATATACAATATAAAATAGTTAATAAAATAGCAAAAAAATATGGAAATATCTGTGTAGTTGGAGATGAAAATCAAAGTATTTATGGATTTAGAGGAGCCAATATTCAAAACATTTTAAATTTTGAAAAAGATTATCCAGATGCTACTGTAGTTAAATTAGAAGAAAACTACCGTTCTACATCTGTTATCCTAGATGCTGCTAACTCAGTTATTAGAAACAACTCTAGTGCAAGGGATAAAAAACTTTGGACTAAAAAAACAGTGGGAGAAAAAATTACTGTTGAGAGATGTGCTGATGGTAGAGAGGAAGCAAGTTTTGTAATTGGTGAAATTATTAAGGGAAAAGCTAAAGGAGCTAAATATAAAGATTTTACAATTCTATATAGAACTAATGCTCAATCAAGAATGTTTGAAGAGAAACTTTTACGTGAAAATATTCCATATAAGATTTTTGGTGGAATGCAATTCTACCAAAGAGCTGAAATCAAAGATATAGTGGCTTATTTGGCTGTTATTAATAATACAACTGATAACCTTAATCTTGCAAGAATTTTAAATGTTCCAAAAAGAAAGATCGGAGATAAAACTTTTGAAAAAATAGAGGAATTCGCTAAAGAGCAAAATCTATCTCTTTTTGAGGCTTTAGGTAAAGCAGATGATATATCTGGACTTAGTGCAAATTTAAAAATAACTATATTAGATTTTTATAAAATGATGAAAGAGTTCATTGAAATCAGTGAGGGAACTCCAGTCTCTGAACTTTTTGATACAATAGTTAGAGAGATAAAATATAGTGACTATCTAATAGCTAACTATGAAGATTATGAAACAAGAAAAGAGAATATAGATGAGTTAAAAAATTCTATTATTGAGTTAGAAAAAGTTATTGAGACACTTACTTTAAGAGAATATCTTGAAAATATATCATTAGTTAGTGCTACAGATAATCTTGAAGATGAAAAGGATTATGTAAAATTGATGACTATACACAACTCCAAAGGATTAGAGTTTCCTACTGTATTTGTTGTAGGAGTAGAAGAGGGCCTATTCCCTAGTAATAGAGCTGACTTTGATAACAACGAACTAGAAGAAGAAAGAAGATTATGTTATGTAGCTATAACTAGAGCTGAAGACAAACTTTATATGACCTATGCTAAAAGTAGAATGATGTTTGGTAATGATGACTGGTATAGAGAGCCTTCAAGATTTTTAAATGAAATTCCTAAAGAATTGATAGAGAAAGCTAATACTATCATTGAATATATCCCTAAAAATGAAAAGGGTAGCTTCATTACAGAAAGAGCCTTCAAAAAAATGATAACAATTGAGGATTTAAATAAGACTGCTCAAAATTTCCCATACTCTATTGGTGAAAAAGTTATGCATAAAAAATTTGGACTTGGGGTAGTAAAATCTGTAAATGATAAGAAAGTTGAAATAAACTTTGTAGATGGAAAAAGAGAGATAGCTATGGCAGTAGCTGAAAAATTTCTTACAAAGTGTTAGGAGGTAGGTATGAAAAGAAAAACTATAGCTAAAGAGATTGAATATATCGGAATTGGACTTCATAAAGGTGAAAATATAAAAATGAGATTACTTCCTAGTGAAAATGGAATAATCTTTAAAAGAGTTGATTTAGAAGAGGGAAAAAATGAGATTACACTAGATATAGCTAATACTTTTGATTTAACTCGTGGTACTAATTTACAGAATGAGTATGGGGCAAAAGTACATACAATAGAACATTTTTTATCTGCTCTTTATGCTTTAGATATCACTGACTTAACAGTTGAGCTAGATGGTAATGAGCTTCCTATCTGTGATGGAAGTGCAAAAATATTTATTGATATTTTTGAAGAAGCTGGATTAAGAGAGTTAGATATGGATATTGAGCCTTTAGTAGTGAAAGAGCCTATTTACTTAACAATAGGAGAAAAAAATATTGTAGCTCTTCCCTATGATGGCTATAAACTGACTTATGCTATAAGATTTGAACACTCATTTTTAAAATCACAACTAGCAGAATTTGAAGTAAATTTAGAAAATTATAAAAAAGAGATTGCTTCTGCAAGGACTTTTGGATTTGATTATGAGATTGAATACTTAAAGAAAAATAATCTTGCTTTAGGTGGAACTCTTGACAATGCTATTGTAGTAAAAAAAGATGGTGTTTTAAACCCAGATGGTCTCAGATTTGAAGATGAGTTTGTAAGACATAAAATGCTTGATATAATAGGTGATTTAAAAATATTAAATAGACCAATAAAAGCACATATCATAGCTATAAAAGCTGGACATGCTTTAGATATAGAGTTTGCAAAATTATTAAAAAACATGTAAAATATAGATAATACTATTTGAGGAGGAAAACAGAATGTTAAATACTTTAGAAATAATGGAAAGAATACCACATAGATATCCATTTTTATTAGTGGATAGAATCATTGAGGTAAATAAAGAGGAGCAAAAAATAAGAGGTCTTAAAAATGTTACTATAAATGAAGAGTTCTTTAATGGACACTTCCCTGGACACCCAATTATGCCAGGAGTATTAATAGTAGAGGGAATGGCTCAATGTTTAGGTGTACTTGTTATGGAAGGACTTGAAGGAAAAGTTCCTTACTTTGTTGGAGTAGAAAGTGCTAAGTTTAAAAGCCCTATAAGACCTGGAGACCAAATAATATATGAAGTTGAAGTAGAAAAAATCAAAAGAAACTTTGTAAAAGCTCATGGAAAAGCTTTAGTAGATGGAAATGTTGCTTGTGAAGCAAGCTTTACTTTCTGTATAGCAGATAAATAAGAGATGGGAGGCAATTATGATAGATATTCATAATACTGCTATAATTGAAGAGGGTGCTATCATAGAAGATGGAGTTAAAATAGGTCCATACTGTATAATTGGTAAGGATGTAAAAATTGGAAAAAATACTACAATTCAATCTCATGTTGTAATAGAGGGTATTACTGAAATTGGAGAAAACAATACTATTTACTCTTTTGCTTCTATTGGAAAAGCATCTCAAGATTTAAAATATAAAGGTGAACCAACTAAAACTATTATTGGAAATAATAATACAATCAGAGAGTTTGTTACTATTCATAGAGGTACTGATCATAGATGGGAAACAAGAATAGGAAATGGAAATCTTATTATGTCTTATGTTCATGTAGCTCATGATGTTATCATAGGAGATGGTTGTATCTTTTCAAATAATGCTACATTAGCTGGACACGTAGTAGTTGATAGTTACGCAATAGTTGGTGGACTAACTCCTGTACACCAATTCTGTAGAATAGGTTCGTATTCTATGACTGGAGGAGCTAGTGCTGTAAACCAAGATATCTGTCCTTTTATACTAGCTGAAGGAAATAAAGCTATTCCTAGAGGACTTAATAGTGTTGGACTTAGAAGAAGAGGTTTTACAGATGAAGAGATAAGCAGACTTAAAAAAGCTTATAAAATAGTTTTTAGAAGTGGATTATCCCTAAAAGATGCCTTAGCACAGATTGAGGCTGAAATAGAACTTGATAAAAATGTATCATACTTTGTAGACTTTATAAAAAATAGTGATAGAGGTATAGCTAGATAATGAAAAAAATAGGTATAATAGTTGGTAATGGAAAATTACCCCTCTATTTTCTTGAAGAGGCTGAAAAACAAAATATAGAAGTTTTTCCCTTAGGACTATTTGATACTATAGATGATAAAATAAAAGCTCATAAAAATTTTATAGCTTTTAATATTGGAGAGGTAGGAAGTATTGTTAAATACTTCCTTCTCAATAGTATTACAGAGATAGTTATGTTGGGAAAGGTAGAAAAAGATATAATATTTAAAAATATAAAATTTGATAGATATGGAGAGGAACTTCTGAAAAGATTACCAGATAGAAAAGATGAAACTCTCCTTTTTGCAGTTATAGCATTTTTTAGATTAAATGGAATAAAGGTTCTTCCTCAAAATCATTTACTAAAAAATTTTATGTTTCAACAGGAGTGTTATACAAATATTAAACCTAGTGAAGAGGATAAAAAGACTATAAAAATAGGTATAGAAGCTGCTAAGGCTCTAAGTGAAGTAGATGCTGGACAAACTGTTGTTTGTAAAGACTCATCTGTTGTTGCATTAGAAGGAATTGAAGGAACTGATAAAACAATAAAAAGAGCTGGAGAGCTTGCTGGTAAAGGTTGTATCATTGTAAAAATGTCTAGACCTCAACAGGATATGAGAGTTGATATACCAGCTGTAGGAATAGAAACAATAAAAAGAGCTATAGAGATAGGAGCTAAAGGAATTGTTGGAGAAGCAGGTAGAATGCTTTTTCTAAATAGAGATGAAGCTATAAAATTAGCAGAAGAAAACTCTCTATTTATCCTTGGAATAAAAGTTTGATAGGAGATTATTATGAAATTTTTTGTATCAACTGGAGAGGTTTCTGGAGACTTACATCTTTCCTACTTAGTAGAAGCTATTAATAAAAAATATAAAGATGTTAAGTTTTATGGAGTTGCAGGTAAACATAGTAAAAGTGCTGGAGTAGAAGTTATCCAAGATATTAATGAACTTGCAATTATGGGATTTACTGAAGTGTTGAAAAAATATAGTTTTCTTAAAAAGAAAGCTAATGAGTATATAGATTTTATAAAAAAAGAGAATATAAAAAAGGTTATTCTTGTTGATTATGGTGGATTTAATTTAAAGTTTTTAGAACTTTTAAAAAAAGAGATACCAAATATTGAAGTTTTTTACTATATTCCTCCTAAATTATGGATTTGGGGAGAAAAAAGAATAAAAAAATTAGTCAAAGCTGACCATATTATGGTTATCTTTCCTTGGGAAGTTGAATTTTATAAAAAACATGGAGTAGATGCAATATATTTTGGTAATCCCTTTGTGGATAAATATATTGTAGAAAAAAGAGAGGAAGAGTATATACTCCTTTTACCTGGAAGTAGAAAACAAGAGATAAAAACTCTTCTTCCAATTATGTTAGAATTAGTTAAAGAGAGTAAAGAAAGTAAGTTCTTACTAAAACTTTCTAGTGAAGAGCATTTAAAGTGGATATCTGAAAATCTATGTGAATATCCTAATCTCTATTTAGAGTTTGAAAAAAAGCTTCCAGAGTGTGTTAAAAACTCCAAAGTTGCAATAGCTGCTTCTGGAACTGTAACTTTAGAGTTAGCTCTTATGGGACTTCCTACAATAGTGATATATAAAACTGGATTTATCAATGCTTTTATCGCTAGACATATTTTAAAAATTGGTTTTGTTTCTCTTCCAAATCTTACTTTGGATAGAGAGGTATTTCCAGAACTTCTACAAGAGAGATGTAATGTAGAGGAGATAAAAAAATATCTTATTAAATTGGATAAAGAGAGAGAAAGAATAGATAGAGATATTCAAGAGGTAAGAGATAAACTTTCAGGAAAAAATGTGGTAGAAAGTTATGGAGACTTTCTTGTAAAAGGAGAGAGATGAAACTAAATATATTTAAAAATAAATCATTAAATACATTCTTAAAATATAGTTTTAAATATAAATGGGCTATGGTTGCAGTAATACTTATGTCCATATTAACTTCAACAATGGGAGCTGTACCAGCATGGCTTAGTAAGTATCTCATTGATGATGTACTTGTAAAAAAAGATCCCAAAATGATGGTTATTGTAATATCAGCTATCTTTTTATCTACAGTTGTAAAGGTGATCTCAGCTTACTATGCTAGTATTTCATCAAACTATGTAACTGAAACAATAAAAAGAGATATCAAAATTGATGTTTTTAATCATCTACAAAAACTTCCTATCTCATATTTTAGAAAAAATAAATTAGGAGATATTATGGCTAGACTTTCTGGAGATTCTTCTACATTGGGAAGAATAGGGTTTATGCTATTTGATATGTTAAAAGAGTTCATCACTGTTGTAGCTCTTATTTTTAGAATGTTTCAAGTTGATTGGTTGTTAGCATTAATATCTTTAACAGTTATGCCACTTATTATTTCAACGGTGAAGAAATATACTAAGAAAATTAGAAAATCTGGTAGAATCAGACAGGATACATCAGGAGCAGTAACTGCTTTTATTCAAGAGAGTTTATCTGGTATTTTTGTAATTAAAGCTTTCAATAATAGTGATATGATTATTGATAGATTCAAAGAGATTAGTATGGATGAATTTCAAAAGTCTTATAAAAGTACAAAGATTAAAGCCAAGGTATCACCTATAAACGAAGTTATAACTACTCTTATGGTAGTTTTAGTAGCTGCTTATGGTGGTTATCAAATCGTTGTTACAAAAACTATGTCTCCTGGAGATTTGATATCCTTTGTAACTGCTATGGGGCTTATGAGCCAACCTTTAAAAAGATTGATTTCTAAAAATAATGATGTACAAGAAGCTATCCCTTCTGCTGATAGAGTTATTGAGATATTAGATATCCCAGTTGAAGTAGATCACTGTGAACCTGAAGAGGAGTTAGGTGGAAAAATACAAAATATTAATTTTAAAAATGTTTCATTTACTTATTCTGATGGTAAAAGTAACGCCTTAAAAAATATAAATTTAGATATTGAAGCTGGAGAAGTTGTTGCCTTTGTTGGAAAGAGTGGAAGTGGAAAAACTACTATTGTAAACCTTATTCCTAGATTTTTTGAAGCTACTGAAGGAAAACTTCTTATAAATGGAAAAGATATTAAGAATATATCTCTTAAAAAATATAGAGATTTAATTGGTATTGTACCTCAAGAAAGCTTCCTTTTCTCTGGAACAATTGCTGAAAATATATCTTTTGGTAAAGAAAATGTAACTATAGATGATATAATAAAAGCTGCTAAAATGGCAAATGCTTATGAATTTATAAAAAATTTACCTGAAGGATTTGAAACAGAAGTGGGAGAGAGAGGAGTTATGCTTTCAGGAGGACAAAGACAAAGAATTGCTATTGCTAGAGCATTGATACAAAATCCTGAAATATTAATCCTTGATGAAGCCACTTCAGCACTGGATACCGAATCAGAAAGATTGGTGCAAGATGCTCTTGATAGATTAATGGTTAATAGAACTACTTTTGTAATAGCTCACAGACTTTCTACTATCATTAATGCTGATAAGATTGTTGTTATGGAAAATGGTAAAATAAAAGAGGTTGGAAGACACCAAGAGCTATTGGATAAAAATGGTCTATATAAACATTTTTATGATATCCAATTTGGAAAAGAAGTAAAACAAAGAGATGAAATGAAGATATAGGAGAGATGTATGAATATGATAAAAGAGATGATAATAGAAGCTGATATGAGGACAAGAAAACTTAGAGAAGATGGTAGAGATGTTGATGAACTTAGAGTTTTAAAAGCTACTAAAGATTTTAACCTATATGCTGAGGGATCTGTACTTATGGAATGTGGAAATACTAAAGTAATATGTACTGCTACTGTCAGTGATAAAGTTCCTCCTTTCTTAAAAAATCAAGGTAAAGGTTGGCTTACAGCTGAGTACTCTATGATACCTAGAGCAACTGGTGAAAGAAACCAAAGAGAATCTGCCAAGGGAAAATTAACTGGTAGAACTATGGAGATTCAAAGATTAATAGGAAGAACTTTAAGAACAGCTGTAGATTTAGAAAAACTAGGTGAAAGAACTATCACTATCGACTGTGATGTTATTCAAGCTGATGGTGGAACTAGAACTACTTCTATAACTGGTGGATTTATTGCCCTTGCCCTTGCTATGAAAAAACTTGTAGCTGATGGAGTGTTAGCAGAAAATCCAATCATCTCTAATGTTGCTGCTATAAGTGTTGGAATTGTAAATGGTACTCCTGTATTAGACCTTAAGTATACTGAAGATTCTGCTGCTGAAGTTGATATGAATGTTGTAATGAATGGTGAAGGAAAATTTGTTGAAGTACAGGGGACTGGTGAAGAAGCAACTTATACTAGAAAAGAGTTAAACGATATGCTCGATTTAGCTGAAAAAGGACTAAAAGAGATAATGGAGCTACAAAATAGAATAATTGAGGGATAATAGGAGTGGATACTATGAAAATATTTTTAGCTACTGGAAATAAACATAAAATTGATGAAATTAAAGCTATATTTAGTAATATTGAGAATGTAGAGATACTTTCTATAAAAGATGGAATTGAGATTCCAGAAGTTATAGAAGATGGTGAAACTTTTGAAGCTAACTCAGCTAAAAAAGCCTTAGAGATAGCAAAATTTACTGGAATGATAACTATAGCTGATGATTCTGGACTATGTGTAGATGCTCTTAATGGAGCTCCTGGGGTATATTCAGCTAGATACTCTGGAGAAAATGCTACTGATGAATCAAACAACGCTAAACTTATGGAAGTAATGAAAGATGAACCTAATAGAAAATGTCACTTTGTAAGTGTAATTACTCTTGGTAAGCCAGATGGAAGGGTATATTCTTTTAGAGGGGAGATTGAAGGAGAGTTGCTATATGAACCAAAAGGTAAAGATGGATTTGGTTATGACCCATATTTTTATGTAGCTGAGTATAAAAAATCTCTAGCTGAAATGCCAGAAATTAAAAATAAGATAAGTCATAGAGCTAATGCTTTAAAAAAATTAGAAAAAGAGTTAGCTAAAATTTTAGCGGAATAGTTACAATCTTTGTAACTACTCCGCTATTAATTTTTATTAATGGATAATTTTTTTTTAAAATAAAATACTCATGAATACTTATAAATAACTGAATAAACTCAGATATTTATATTATTATTGCTCATTTAATTAAATTTTCTAAAGCTAAATTAAGTTCTAATACATTTATTATTCCATTTTTCTCCATTTTTTTAACTAGATTAATAACCTCTTCTTTTGTAATTCTATTTACTCTAGCCACTCTTTCAACTTGAATTAAGGCTCCCTGTGTAGTAATATGTGGATCAAGTCCAGAGGCTGAAGCTGTAACCATATCTACTGGAATATCTTTTATTTCAATACTTGGATTTTCAGATAATATCTTCTCTATTCTTTCCTTTATATTTTTATTATATTCCAAATTGCTTCCTCCTAAATTACTTCCACCAGAACTTGGGATCATTTGAGCTTCTTTCAATGTTGAATATGTATTATAGTTCAAAATTGAAGCTCTTCCATGGAAATATTTATCACTTTCAAAATTTTGACCTATATATTTACTTCCTATCCCTTCTCCATTTTTTAAAATAATACTTCCATTTGCACTTTCATGGAAAAATACTTGAGCAAAACCATTTATCATATAGGTATAAATAGTTGTTATTAAAAATAATACTAATGTTATAAGTATCCCTTTTTTTAAATTTTCCATCTATATTTCCTCCTATTCTATACTCCTAGAACTCTTAATATTGGAGTAATAATTATATCTATTAATTTAATTCCTATAAATGGAGCTATTAATCCACCAATTCCATAAATAGCTAGATTTTTAAGCAACATTAATTCTGCCTTCATAGGTTTATATGCTACTCCTCTTAAGGCGATTGGTACAAGTAATGGAATTATGATAGCATTAAATATCAAAGTTGATATAATAGCAGTTGTTGGTGATGATAGTTTCATAATATTTAAAATCTCCATTTGAGGAATAGCAATTATAAATATTGCTGGTATTATTGCAAAATATTTTGCAATATCATTAGCTATACTAAATGTTGTTAAAGCTCCACGAGTTATTAAAAGTTGTTTTCCAATCTCTACAACCTCTAAAATTTTAGTTGGGTCTGAATCTAAGTCTACCATATTAGCTGCTTCTTTAGCTGCTATTGTTCCACTATTCATAGCTATTCCTACATCAGCTTGGGCTAAAGCTGGAGCATCATCTGTTCCATCTCCAGTCATAGCTACAAGTTTTCCTTGTTCCTGCTCCCTTCTAATTACTTCTATCTTATTTTCTGGTGTACATTCAGCAACAAATTCATCAATTCCAGCCTCTTTAGCTATTGTTTCAGCTGTAAGAGCATTATCTCCTGTACACATTATAGTTTTTATTCCCATTCTTCTTATATTATCAAATCTCTCTTTTAATCCTGGTTTTACTGTATCCTTTAAATAGATAACTCCTAAAACTCTATTATCCACAGCTAAAACTAATGGTGTTCCTCCTAACCTAGAAACTCTATCTACTTTTTCATCTAAATCTCTTGGTATTACACCATTTTCATTTTCTACAAATTTTTTAATTGATGAACCAGAACCTTTTCTAATCTTTCTTCCATCTTCTAAATTAACTCCACTTGTTTTTGTTTGAGCAGAAAACTCTAAAAATTCTGCTTTTGTATATTTACTTTCATCTGCAATATACCCTAATCTCTTTCCTAATTCAACTATTGAACGTCCTTCAGGAGTTAAATCTTTTAAAGATGAAATAACTGAGTACTCCATTATTTCCTCAGAAGTTACTCCTTCCACTGGAATAAATTCACTCGCCAATCTATTTCCAAATGTAACTGTCCCTGTTTTATCCAAAATTATAGTATTAATATCTCCACAATTTTCAACAGCTTTTCCAGACATAGCAATCACATTAAACTTATTAACTCTATCCATTCCTGCTATTCCTATTGCTGAAAGTAGACCTCCTATTGTTGTAGGTATTAAACACACAAGTAAAGCAATTAAAGTAGAAAGTGGAAGATGTATACCAACATAAAGCCCCATTGGAAGTAAAGTAACTATAACAACTAAAAAAATCAATGTCAAGCCAACTAATAAAGTATTTAACGCAATCTCATTTGGAGTTTTCTTTCTCTCTGCTCCCTCTACTAAGTTAATCATCTTATCTAAAAATGATTCTCCAGCTGAAACAGATATCTCTATTTTTATCTTATCACTTACTACACGTGTTCCTCCAGTTACTGCTGAAAAATCTCCTCCAGCCTCTTTAACAACTGGTGCTGATTCACCTGTTATTGCCGACTCATCTACTGAAGCTATTCCCTCTATTACAACCCCGTCATTTGGAATTATCTCTCCAGTATTTACAATTACAATATCACCTTTCTTTAATGAGCTTGCGTCAACTTGAACAGTTGTTCCATCTTCTTTCAACAGATTTGCAACTGTACTCTTTCTTGTTTTCTTTAAACTGTCTGCTTGTGCTTTTCCTCTTCCCTCAGCTATTGCTTCGGCAAAATTAGCAAAAAGAACTGTTACAAATAATATTAAACAAATTATTATATTGAATAATCTTAAATTTGCTTCTTTCTCACTAAAAATATCAGGTTTTATACTTAAAAGAAGTGTTAAGAAAAAACCTACTTCAACTATAAAAATAACTGGATTCTTCATAAGAATTTTGGGATTTAATTTTCTAAAAGCTTCTATAAATGCCTGCTTTAAAATAGTACTATCTATACTTTTTGATTTTTGTTTACTCATAATTTAATTACCTCCAAATACTTAAGTGCTCTGCAATAGGTCCTAATGCTAAAGCTGGTAAAAATGTAAGAGCACCTATTGTTAATATTATAAATATTAACACCAATGAAAATATTATATTATCTGTTCTGAAACTTGTCTCAGTTGTAGGTACAACTTTTTTCTTATAAAAAGAGTATCCAACGATTGTCATTAATACCATATTTACATATCTTCCTAAGAGAATAACTATTCCTGTCATAATATTCCAAAAAGAAGTATTATCTTTTAACCCTTCAAATCCAGAACCATTGTTAGCTGCACTTGATACATATTCATACAATACCTGAGTTATTCCGTGAAAACCTGCAGTTGATATCCCCTCATATCCATATCTCACCATCAATGATATCGCACTTGGTAATAATATAATTAATGGATGTAATAGTATTAAAAATGTTATAATTTGAATCTCTTTAGCCTCAACTTTTTTACCAAAAAATTCTGGAGTTCTTCCTACCATTAGTCCACATAAAAATACTCCTAAAATCATATACATTAGTATATTTATAAATCCAACTCCCTTACCACCGAAAATACAGTTAAGCATCATATTTCCTAGTGCAAACATACCGGCTAATGGTGTAAGTGAATCATGCATATTATTTATGCTTCCTGTTGTAAATGAAGTTGTTATATTAGTAAATAGTGTAGAAGCAAATAATCCAAACCTTACTTCTTTTCCCTCCATATTTATTCCTGATATCCCTAATTCTTTTAAAATTGGTGTTCCTTGTTTTTCAAAATGATATATCATAAAGAATGATAATATAAATAAAATAAATACAGAGATAAAAATATACCAACCTTGCTTTTTATTTTTAGCTACAATTCCAAAAGCTATTATTGTTGCCCCTGGAAATACCATCATAGATAACATCTCTATATAGTTAGACCATATTGAAATATTTTCAAATGGATGAGCAGAGTTAGCTGTGAATAATCCTCCTCCATTATTTCCTAAATGCTTTATTGCTTGCCATGCTGCTACAGGTCCTAAAGCTATGGCTTGATATTTTCCTTCTAAAGTTCTTACTATTACTTGATTATCAAATGTTTGAGGTAAGCCACAAATTACTAAAAGTATTGCCACTACTAATGAGATAGGAAGTAATAATCTTATAACCACCTTCACTAAATCCTCATAAAAGTTACCAAGCTTAATTCCCATAATTCCTCTTATTACAGCCATACAAATTACCATCCCAGTTGCTGCTGAGGTAAACATAAGGTTTATCAATATCAATCTTGAAATAGTACTATTTAAGACCTCGCCAGAATAGTGTTGTAAATTTGTATTTGTTATAAAACTTATTGCTGTGTTAAAAGCTAGAGACAGAGAATCACCTTGTATATATAAAATTATATATGTAAAGATAAACATAATAAAATTAACACTTAAAAATGATACAATATAGCTCTTCAGTCCCATATTTTCATTTTTACATTTTAATAATTTAAAAATTGGAACCTCTATAGTTGTAAATAATCTTTCTCCTAATGTTTTTTCATGTGCTATTAGCTTAGATAGATACTTTCCGATTGGAACTATTAAAATAATGAACGCACATAAAAAAAGTATTAAACTTAATAAATTCATAATAAAATTTCCTCCTTAAAATTTATCTGGATTGAATAGTGCATAAATTAAATAAATAAAAAGTAAAAATACAATAATTCCTAAAATTAACATTTCTCCCTCCTAAATTATTCAACTTTTAGGCTTTTAACTTAAAAAAAAGCAAAATAAAAACTGCTCCTAATATCCTTATTCTAAGAATATTAAAAAACAGTTTATTACATAGGTATAAATTTTCAGAATAAATCCCCTTCATAAATTAACTCGGATAAATAAATATCTGAATAAACTTAATTTTTATAAAATATATCAAAATTATATTTTTTTGTAATATATCTTAAATGTCTAGAGGTTTTGTTTTATGATTTTGAATCATATCACTTTTTTATTTTTTTGTCAACAAAATTTTAAAAAAAAATAATACTTGACTTTTTGTTATTTAAGAGTATAATCTACCTGTAAAAGAATATTACCGATTCGCTTAATCTATTTTAAATAGAGCGGGGGACCCAACCTTCTTGGGGCGTATTTCTCTTTTAGAGAATAGGATACTTTTCAATCCGAGCCCGACAGCTAACCTCGTCAGCATTGAAAAGAGCCTGGTTTTGTATAGTATCAACACCATGACTTTTTGTTATGGTGTTATTTTTTTACAAAGTCTAGAGGTAATTTATGATATTATTTAAATGTTTTAGAGTTTGTTTATTTTACTCCTATCTTAGCTTAAAAACTAAGTTTTATTTAAATTTTTTAATTTAGGGAGATATCTATGTCAGAAGAAAAGAGACTTACACCTGAAGAAGCATTAAAAATATATAATAAGGAGAAAAAAGGAAGATTAAAGATATATTTAGGATATGCTCCAGGAGTAGGAAAAACATATACAATGCTTCGTGAGGCTAATATTAGAGTCAAAAGAGGAGAAGATATCTGTATAGGATATATAGAACCACATGATAGAAAAGCTACTACTGAACAAATTGGAATTTTGGAACAAATTCCTGTAAAAGAGATTGAGTATGCTAGTAAAATATATAAAGAAGTCAATATTGAAAAAATTATTGAGAGAGGACCAGAAATAGTCCTAATTGATGAGCTAGCCCATACAAATATAAAAGGCAGCAAAAACGAGAAAAGATATCAAGATGTTCTTGAAATTTTAAATGCTGGTATAAATGTGCATACCACAGTTAATATCCAACATCTTGAAAGCTTAAATGATGTAGTTCAGACTATCACTGGAATAGCTGTAAGAGAAACAGTTCCTGACACTATTTTGGCAGAAGCTGATGAGGTGGAGGTAATTGATATCTCATTTGAAAGTTTAAAAGAAAGATTAGAAAGGGGAGAGATATACAATTTAAAAACAGCTTCTCAAGCTTTACGAAATTTTTTTAGAAAAGGAAATTTAAGTGCCTTAAGAGAGATTGCTTTACGTCAAATAGCACAGGAGGTAGATAATAATCTCAATGAGTACTTGAATAATAAAAATATCAAAACTAACTGGTATACAGCTGAAAGAGTACTTGTTTCTATCTCTTCAAGTCCAAAAGCTAATAAAGTTATAAGATATGGAGCTAGAATTGCTCAAAAATATAAGTGTGAATTCTATGTAATCTGTGTTGAACAAATAGGATTTTTGGCTAAGGGATACTCTCCAGAAGATTGGAAAGTCATTGAAAAACATGAGGAATTAGCTAGAAGTTTAGGAGCAGAAACAATCAGATTACAAGGTAAAAATATTGTAAAAGAGATTTTGAAGTTTTCAGAAGAAAAAAGAATTACTCAAATAGTTTTAGGTCATAGTAAGAGAAATAAATTAACTACTTTTTTTAAGGGATCTGTAATCAACAAAATTATAGAGCATTCTAAAGGTGTTGAAATAAGAGTTGTTCCATGGGGGCTATAACCCCCATTTTTATTTAAATATAAATCTGATTTTCTCCTCCAGTTTTTCAGGAATAATAAACTCTTTATTTGTTACTGTTTTCAAGGCATAAAATGGTTTATTTTTATAGTTTTTTCTCTCTCTATTCTCCTGATATATCTCCTCTTCAATATCATTTTCAAACATTATACAACTTCCAATATCCTTCTTTATACTATTTTCTATTATTCTATTTTTTTGGTTTGAATTCTCTATCTCTTCAGGAGTTCTCCAAAGATGGTTGTCTTTGTCATATACAGCTACATAAGGGATTTTAAAAACATTTAATAATTTTATAAATTGTGGAATTAAACTTTTACTTCCACACTCTAAAATAGAGTAATCATATTTGTAAATATCTAATTTTTTTGAAAGGTATCCCAATACTATCTTGTCTGTTTGTCCCTCTACAAGTATAACTTTTTTAGCAAAAAATAACTCACTTCTATCTGGATTTATCCAATAGTTCATATTAAAATTTTTTATCTCGTCTCCAGAAAAAAGATAGCCTTTAAATTGAAATACTTTACTTCCACTATTTTCACTCTTTCTTACTATACAGATAGATTTATACATATGTAAATTTATAAAATTATTTGAATGCGTTGCTACATATATTTGAGTTCCGAGTTTTGTTAATACACAGATATTAAAAAATAGCTCTTTTTGTTTTTGAGGATGAAGATACAGCTCCGGTTCTTCAAATAATATCAAGGTATTATCTAATACAGAATGTCCTGTATCTCTTGAATATTGAGCTAATACTCCAAAAATCTCAAATAGTAAATTTCTGTATAATCCTCTACTTGTATACTCACTCTGTAATTCATTAAAAGTAGCTACTATTTTATTTAAAGCTTTCGGTTGATTAATCTTCCTCTTCTCTAATATTTTTAAAAGAGATAAAATAAAAAATTCTGTTTGTTCCTTCTCTGAAAATGATGGAATAAATAAAATAGAAACATGTTCTGTTATACTCTGATATTCCTCTTCTGTTATTCTATTCCAAATATTATTATAAAATACAAAATAATAGATATCCCCATCGTATGTCTTAGTTACTTTCAAATGAATATTTTTTCCTGTAATAGTCATATCTGCCACTTGAAAACTTTGTTTATAATAATTATAAAAAGATCCTTCTATTGATAAAAAGTTAGTACCATTTCTTAAATCTCTACTTCTAAAATTTCTATATTTTAAAAAAAACATAATTGCTGACATTATACTTGATTTTCCACTATTACTTTGTCCAATAAAAAGCATTAAGTTTTCAAATTTTATATCAGTTTCCTCTATACATTGCCAATTTTTAATTTTTAATTCTTTTAAATACATCTTAACCCTCCTATTCTAGTAGTTTTATTATATCATATAATATTGAAAAAGATATGATAACTTCTATTTTCATTGACTTTTTGATTAAAAGTAACTATAATTCATATTATATAAATATTATACGAGGAGTGATTCAAAAAGATGTTAAGGAAGTTATTTCTTGGACTTACCCTATGTGGTAGTATACTGTTTGGAGCTGACTTAAGTACTGAAGAAGATATAAAAGAGATATACAAAAATTTAGGAATAGAAAATAAGTTAGAGTACTCTACTTTTTTTAAAGCTATTCAAGGTTATAATAAAATTGAAGATAAAAAACCTGGATATATAACTATCATAGATTTTTCTAAACCATCTAATGAAGAGAGATTCTTTGTAATTGACCTTGAAAATAAAAAAGTAGACTATGCAACTTATGTAAGTCATGGAAAAAATACTGGACTTGGAACAGCAGTAAAATTTTCTAACAATATAAATTCCTATCAAAGTTCACTAGGATTTTATGTCACTAAAAATACCTATGAAGGAAGTAATGGTTACTCTTTGAGATTATTAGGACTAGAACCTGGAATAAACTCTAATGCTATGGATAGACATATTGTAGTACATGGAGCTAATTATGCTACAAAGGAGTTTATGGATAAATATGGATTTTTAGGAAGAAGTCTTGGATGCCCTGCTATTCCAGAAGAGATTTCAAAAGAGGTTATTGATTATATAAAGGGTGGTACAGTTTTATATATTAATGGAAATGATGAAAATTACTTTGCAAATAGTAAATATATACAACCATCTGCTTAATCTTTATTTTTATAAAAAGGATTGCTAAAATTACAGCAATCCTTTTTTTCTACTTTTATATTTCTTCTTTATAGTCTGATATCTTCTAAATTTATAATATATTTGAGAAAATGTTGAAACCATAACTATTCCTAAAGTTATAGCTATTGTTATCATCAATGTTGCAATACCTCTTTGTGCTGCTTCAACACTCTTATTTTCTATAAAATAAGACATAGTAAAATATACCCCACTACCGGGAACCAATGGAATAAGACTAGCTATAAGTGTCGATGTTACAGGAGTTTTTAAAATTCTTGCCATTATTTCAGAATAGATTGTAATCCCTACAGCTGAATAGAAAAAAGATGCTGGCTCAGAATATTGATAATACTTAAATAATATATAAATAGCCCAACCTAAGGCTCCTCCTATACTAGCAAAAACAAGCTTTTTCCCTTTTAAATTGAAAATAATTCCAAAGGCTAAAGTACTTCCAGCAGCAGCAATAATTTCAATTAATACCTGCTCCATACTATATCTCTCCTAATTTTAAAATTATAAATAAGGCAAATCCTGTTCCAGAAGCAAGGGCTGCACCTACTAAAAAGGCCTCTACTGCCCTAGACATCCCAGAAAGTAAATCTCCAGCTACTAAATCTCTAATTGCATTTGTTAAAGCAATTCCAGGAACTAAAAGCATAATAGTTCCTATTGTTGAGTATGAAACTGTTTCTGTAAATCCTACCTTTACACTTAAATATGAAAATAAAGTACAGAAAAAACCTCCCAATGTATTTAAGAAAAAAGTATTTGTCTGTAACCTATTTGCAAAATCTGAGATTAAAAAGATAATCCCTCCACCTATAAAAGCACTAATAGCATCTCTAATTCCACCTCTAAATAATAGTGCAAAGAAAAAAGCTCCAAAACTATATGCTAAAAAATAAATAAATTTATTATAGGGGATCTCTTTGTCTATAGCAATTACAGCACTATAAAACTCTTCAAAACTATACTTTTTGAGATCTCTAACTAACTGATTTATTGAATGAACTTTATTTAAGTTTGTTGTTCTTGAAGCTACTCTTTCTACAGAGCTAAATAGCTCCCCTTTATAATTTCTAACAGAAGTAATAATACAAGTTATAGAAACAAAGCACTGGGCATTGAGACCATAATGTTTACAAATTCTTGAGATAATATCTTCTACTCTATATGTCTCAGCTCCACTTTGTAGAGCTATTTTTCCTGTTAAATTGGCAAGTGTTAAAATTCTATTCTCGTTGACCATAGCTCCCCCATTTTATTTAAACATCTCTAAAATCGTATCTGAATAACTTCCATCTTCATTATGAGCAATAAGTGGTGGTAATACTCTCAATCCTGAATTTCCATTCTTTACTCCTTCTATTAAAAGTATTTTTCCTTCTTTTTCTAATTTTGTATAGCAAAACTGGATTCTTTTTGGTTCAATGGAGTATTTTTTCATTGTTTCTATTATATCAATCAATCTATCCACTCTATGTACCATTACAAAGTATCCTTTATCTTTTAAAAGGCTAGAAGCCGTTTCTAATAGTGAATCTAAATTTATAGTTATTTCATGTCTAGCTAAAGATAATTGATCTAAATCATTTAATTGTTTATCCTCTCCATGAAATTTAAAAAAAGGTGGATTGGTAACTACTAAATCAAAGCTACCTTTTTTAAAATGGTTTTTCCAATTTTTCATATCATCATTAACTATTTCTATCTGCTCTTCTAAGCCGTTTAACTCTATATTTCTTTGTGCTAACTCACTTGAAATTTTCTGAATTTCTACCCCTATAATATTAGCCTTTGTTCTTTTAGAAAGAAATAGAGGAATAACACCATTTCCCGTCCCTAAGTCTATAATATTCTTTGTAGTTCTTGTGATTGTAGCAAACTCTGCTACTAATAAAGAATCTATTGAAAAAGAGAAGTGATCAGCTCTCTGTGTAATTTTCATACCCTTTTCTAGTAAATCTATTACTGTTTCAAATTGTTTTCCATCATTCATAAAATATAATACCTCCTTGAATATTATAGCAAATTTATAATAATAATACAAAAAATAAAATTATTCATTTTAATGAAAAAAGGATTTTGAAATTCACCTTAATAAATTTCTAAAATCCTAATTTATCTTATTAATTTATGCTTTTTATAGGAACTCTTAGTATGTACATTACCTCTGAAGGATCTTTTTCAAAAGCTGGTCCGGATAAAATATGAATAATTGTATCTCCTTCCATAATATATCCCTTTTCTTCTGACCATTTGATAACTTTTTTAATATTATCCCCCATCTCTGCAAATTTACCTTGGCATATCATACTAGCGTACTCTCTTTTAGAATAGTTGCATCTCTTTTCATAGTTTATATAATCTTTTAGATATATCAGTTTATCATATTCATAATTTTCTTTTTTAATATTCTCTTCCTTCATTGCAAATGCAAACATTCCAATTGGAATACTATTTTGATTAACTGATATCAAAAATTTATCAATCTCTTTAAAAGCTTTAGAAATTCCATTATCTCTTGTATTTGGAGCTATCTTTGCATATATTCCTCTTATCTCCTCCTCCTCTATAAAAAATTTATCTATATTATTTTCAAGATTTATTAAATATCTCATCTGTAGTGCATTCTCTTTAAGTTCTAACTCAATTTTTTTCAATCTCTCTATCTCTTCTTGAGTCTGTTCTATCATCTTATTCATTAATTCCAATGTATGACTATAACTCAAATTTTCTAAGTGACTTTTTATTTTTAAATTACTAAATCCCAATTTTTTTAGATGTACGATCATCTTAATAATTGGTATTTGAAAAAATCTATAATATCTATAGTTAGTTTTCTCATCCTTGTAATCAGGAGATATTATCCCTTCACTATCATAGTATCTTAAAGTTGAAATTGGTAAGTTTGTAATTTTTGAAATCTCTCCTATTGTTAAGTAATCCTTCATCTTACTCCTTTCCACTATTAAATTCTAGTTTTTTAAAAGTTTTACTAATATTATTATATTAACATAATTTATTTTCTCTGTAAATAAAGTTTTAGAAGGTTGATAAACTAAATATAAAAAGCTCAAGAATGATTAACTCACCACTCTTGAGCCTATTTTATAACTTTTACTAAATTATCTTATTAATATTGCTTCATTAATTCTCTTACTTTAGAGATAACTTCATCTTTAGAGATTTCAAAAGTTTCTCCTGTTTTTCTTATTTTTAACTCTACAATTCCCTCATTAGTTTTTTTACCACAAATTACTTTAAATGGGAATCCAATTAAGTCAGCATCTTTAAATTTGAATCCAGGTCTCTCATCTCTATCATCTATCATTGTATCTATTCCATTATCTAATAATGAATTATATAGCTCTTCTGCAAGTGCAACTTGAGCTTCATCCTTCATATTAGCTGGAATTACATCAACTACATATGGAGCTATTGCTGTAGGCCAAACAATTCCAAATTCATCATTGTTTTGCTCAATAGCAGAAGCAAGTGTTCTTGAAACTCCAATTCCATAACATCCCATTATAATTGGATGAGTTACACCTTTCTCATCTATAAATGTAGCTTCTAACTTTTCAGAATATTTAGTTCCTAATTTAAATATATGTCCTACTTCTATTCCTCTTGCTGAAGCAAGTGTTCCTCCACATTTTTCACATACATGTCCTGGTTTTACAGTTTTTACATCTTTTACTATATCAGCTTTATAATCTCTTCCATAATTTACATTGATATAGTGAGTATCTAATCTGTTTCCACCAGCTGTATGGTTAGTGATTTCTAAAACTGTATCGTCAGCTACAATTTTTATATCTCCTAAATCTTTTCCAAATGGTCCAATAAACCCTTTTACTAGTCCTAATTTTTCTAATTGCTCATCAGTTAATAGCTCAACTTCTATTGCGTCTACAGCATTTTTAAGTTTAGTCTCATTAACTTCGTAATCTCCTCTGATTAAAACCATATATACTTGATCTGTTCCCATATCTCTGTACATCATAGCTTTAACTGTTCTTTCTACAGGGACATTTAGATATTCAACTACATCTTCTATTTTTGATACATTTGGAGTATCTACTAATTCAGTAGCCTTTAACTCCTCTTTCTCAGCATGGAATATTTTACTTACAGCAGTTTCTACGTTTGCTGCATAATCACAGCTCTCACAGTAGATGATTTCGTCCTCTCCTGAATCAGCTAATACATGGAACTCTTTTGATCCACTTCCACCTATTGCTCCTGAATCAGCCTCAACAGGTCTGAATTTTAATCCACAGCTAGAGAAAATTCTCTTATAAGTAGCTTCCATATTATCAAACTCTTTATCTAAAGACTCCTTTGTAGAGTGGAAAGAGTAAGCATCCTTCATTATGAACTCTCTTCCTCTCATAAGTCCAAATCTTGGTCTTATCTCATCTCTGAATTTAGTTTGGATTTGATAAAGGTTTAATGGTAATTGTTTGTATGAAGCAACATCGTTTCTAATTACATCAGTTACTACCTCTTCATGTGTTGGCCCTAATACGAAATCTCTCTTTGCTCTATCTTGTAATTTCATCATTAATGGTCCCATTACTTCCCATCTTCCACTCTCTTTCCAAAGTTCAGCTGGTTGTAATACAGGCATGAATATCTCTTGAGCTCCTGCTCTATCCATCTCTCTTCTTACAATATTCTCTACTTTCTTAAGAGCTTTTAATCCTAATGGTAGGTAAGTATACACTCCACTAGTTAATTTTTTAATCATTCCTGCTCTCAAAAGAAGCTTATGACTTGCTATTTCTGCTTCTTTTGGAGTTTCTTTAAGTGTCTTAATATAACTCTTACTGAATCTCATCTCTTCCTCCGTATTAAAATTTATTTTACTATATATTTTATCATATTGTCTCTTACTTTGTCTAAAGGTTTTTAATTTTCTTAATATTATTTTACCTCTTTGAATTTTTGTGAGATATCCTCAATTAGATACTCATTTTTTATCTCTCCGTTATTCTCCTTTAGATACTCATAACATATATCTTTAACCAACTTTATAGTTTTTACATCGTGTACTATATCTACAAACTTCAAATCACTAAGTCCACTTTGTTTTGTTCCAAAAATCTCTCCAGATTTTCTAAGTCTTAGGTCCTCTTCAGCTATCTTAAACCCATCTTGAGTCTCTTCCATAACTTGAAGTCTAGCCTTTGAAGTAGCATTCTCTGTCTTTGAAACTAAAAAACAATAAGATTGATGCTCTCCCCTTCCAACTCTTCCTCGAAGTTGGTGTAAAGCTGAGAGTCCAAATCTTTCAGCATTGTTGATTACAATTATAGATGAGTTTGGTACGTCTACTCCTACTTCTATTACTGTTGTAGATACCAAAATATCTAACTCTCTATTTTTAAATCTACTCATAATCTCATCTTTTTCAGAATTTTTCATCTTTCCATGTAGTACACCTATCTTGTAGCTAGGTAGAAACTTCTCCACCTCTTCCATTAACTCCTGTGTAGATTTTGCTGAAAGTTTCTCACTCTCTTCTATAAGAGGAGCTATAAAATAAGCTTGTCTTCCCTGAGATAATTTTTTCTCTATAAATTCATACATAGTTTCTATCTCTTCATCTGTAGCTATCCATTTTGTACGTATTGGTTTTCTTCCAGGTGGTAACTCATCTATTACAGATACATCTAAATCTCCATATATACTGAGAGCTAATGAACGTGGAATAGGGGTAGCACTCATTACTACAAGATTAGCTAGTACTCCTTTATCTCTTAAAGCTTTTCTTTGTAAAACTCCAAACCTATGCTGTTCATCTATAATTATCATTCCTAATTTATGAAAAACTACACTCTCCTCTATAAGAGCATGTGTTCCTATAACTATTCCTACTTCACCATTAGCTATATCCTCTAAAAGTTTTTGCTTTTTCTTTCCAGTAAAGCTTCCTGTGAGTAATTCAACTCTCACTCCCAGTTTTTCAAACTTATCTTTTACAGATAAATAATGTTGAACCGCTAAAATTTCAGTTGGAGCCATTAAAACTCCTTGATAAGAGTTTTCTAACATGTAGAGAAGAAGTACCATTGATACTGCTGTTTTTCCACTCCCAACATCTCCTTGTACCAATCTATTTACTATTCTTCCATTTGCTAAATCTCTATATATCTCTGTAATCACTCTCTTTTGGGCATTTGTTAGTTCAAAGGGAAGAGAAGCTAAGTATTGTTTTACTAACGTCTTTTTATCCTCAAGATGATATCTCTCTATATTTTGATTGTCTACTTCAAATCTTTTTTGAAGTATTCCCATCTCCAGAACTAATAATTCTTCTACAGCAAAACGTCTCTTAGCCTCCTCTAAGTTTTTATTATTTCTTGGAAAATGAATCTCTCTAAGGGCCTCTTTTCTCCCTATAAGCCTATATTTTTTTATAATCTCTTCTGGAATATTCTCCTCTATAATTGCAAGAGTATTTTTTAAAGTTAATTCCATCAACTTTCTCAAAGAGTTTTGAGGTAACTCCTTACTTGAGCTATATATTGGTAAAATCTCTCCCTCATCTACTCTCTTTTGATTACTACTTAACTTAAACTCTGGATTTACAAGTTGAAATATATACCCTCTCTTTACCTGTCCTATGAATATATATTCCTCTCCTATCTTTAAACTCTTTCTAAGATATGGCATCTGAAACCAAACTAACTCTATTACTCCACTTCCATCTGTGGCTGTAGCCTTTACCATCTTAAGCCCACTACGAGTAGGAGGTGCTGAAACTGTCATAAGAGTAGCCTTTAATACTACATACTCCTCTCCTCTTAATTCTCCTATCTTTTTTATATTAGTTCTATCATCATAAGCTCTTGGAAAGTAGTAAAGCATATCAGCTATGGAGTTTATCCCTAATTTTTCTAACCTCTTTATATTTTTAGTATCTATCCCCAATTCAATACTTTCCAATGGCCAATATATTTTACTGTATATCATCTCCTCACTTCCTTTCTCATTTTATATTTTTTATTATAACATATATTCAACTATTTATTTCTTTTTTATTTTCATAACACTTACACTATTATTTCAGTTTAAAATGTATTATATTAATATTTTTTTAATAAATAACATTCATATTTTCATATTGACAATTTTAAAAATTCGTGTTAATATCATTATATGAATTAAAAAAACATTTTCTTAGGAGGAAAGTATGAAAAAACTTATTTTTATTTTCACATTAATTTTATCCATTATAACATTTGCAGAAGAAAAAATTAAAGTTGTATCTTTCAATATTGCAGCTGGAGCTAAAAATTTTAAGGCAGATTTAAATAAAACTGCGGATGCAATTAAAGCTTTGGATGCAGATATTATTGGAATACAAGAAGTTGATAGACTTACAAAACGTAGTGGTTATGTTGATCAAATTAAAGTATTAGCAGATTTAACAGGATATAATTTTGTTTTTGGAAAAACTATTGATTTTGATGGTGGTGAATATGGAATAGGAATTCTAACTAAACATCCAATCTTAAAAGCAGAAAAAATTGATTTACCAAATGAACCAAATGAAGAACCTAGAGTTGCTTTAATGGCTCAAGTAAAAGTTCCTACTATCCAAGAACCTGTGAATTTCATAAATACACATCTTGGAATAGTTTTGAATGCTAAAACTGATGAAGAATTAGCTAGAGATAGTTCAATTAGAGTTAGACAAGCTAAGGTTATTAATGATTATGCTACTAAAATAAAAGGGCTTAAATTTTTGGTTGGTGATATGAATGATAGAATTAATTCTGATTCAATGACACTACTTAAATATAATTGGAAATGTGTATTTGATGAAGAAACTTCTAAAACATATACTTATTCTGCTACTGAGCCTTTTAAAGGTATTGATTTTATATTTGTTAGTCCTGAAAAACAATGGAATATAAATGCTTTTGTTCCGTCAACTGAAGAGTATAGAAATGAAACAGGAATAGATTGGAGAATTATAAGTGATCATCTTCCTGTGATTGCTACATTTGAAGCAAAATAAATTTATTAAGAACCCCAAATTAGGGTTCTTTCTTATTTTATTAAATTAATTGGGAGGTAAAAATGAGCAATCCTAAAACAGCACTTGAACTTATGAAAGCTAGATATGAAGCATATACCAAAGGAGATATTGAATTTATAAAAAAAACTCACGACCCTAAAACTGCTAGAGGAATAGATTGGAAAGAGGCAGAGGAGTGGTCTAAAAATTCTAAATGGTTGGGTCTTGAGATTGTTGAAACTATTGCTGGAACTCAATTTGATAAAGAGGGAATTGTCGAATTTAAGGCTAAATATATTGATATGGCTACTGGTGAAGAGATTATTCATCATGAAAGAAGCTATTTTGTAAAAAAAGGTAGACACTGGTACTATAAGGGATGGTTACCTATTAAATAATAAGTGAGGTGTTACTATGGAAATATATTATTTTTCTGGAACTGGTAATTCTTTGTATATTGCTAAAAGAGTAAAGAAATATATTGATAATTCTGTACTCATTCCTATCGAAAATGTTTCACAACTTAATGAGATAAAGCCACTCTCTTCTGAAGTTGGTTTTATTTTTCCTGTATACTTCGGAGATATTCCAAAGATTGTAGAATCTACAATAAAAAAGTTTAATTTCTCAACTGTTAATTATATTTTTGTTATTCCTAATTGCTATAGTATCTTTGGAAAAACTTTTCTCACTTTTGAAAAACTTTTAAAATCTAAAAATAAAAATATAAGTTATAGAAATGTTTTATTTATGCCTGATAATGCGATACTTTTTCCTATAGAGAAAGATCAGGAAAAACTTGAAGAAATTGAAAAAACTATCTTACCTATTCTTAATGATATTAAGAATAGAATTATTACTCCAAATACACCTACAACTTACACTCAAATACTTCAAACATTCTTTATGAAACTTTTTTCTGAATGGGAATTTTCACCTAAAAAATTTAAAGTAAATAGTAACTGTATTGGGTGTGGAATCTGTAAACAAGTATGTCCCTGTAAAAATATAGAACTTAATAATAAGAGACCTTTATTCGGTTCTAATTGTACACATTGTTTATCCTGTTTTCATTGGTGTCCAAAAGAAGCTATCTCAATGAAAAATTTTACAATCAAAAATAGAAGAAAATATCATAATCCCAATATTGTATTAGATGAAATTATTAGAAATTAATTCTCTTTAAAAAATAAAAAGAGTTTTCAAGTAATATATTACTCAAAAACTCTTTTTTTATTATTCATCTAATTCAGTACAAGCTTTTTCATACTCTAATTGACTTGCTTGAAATCCCTTTTCTTTATAAAGTTATAATTGCTCTATATCCCATCTCCTTAGCTTTTTCTATTGTATAATTTATTAACTTTCTTCCCAATCCCTGTCTATGAAATTGTGGTGATATAAATACAGGTCCAAAAGAAATTATAGGATATTCTACTCCCATTTTATCTACTATCTTAGAATTATTATAAAAAATAGCTCCTTCTACTTCTCCATTTACTTCAATAACATAAGTTAATTCTTTTATAAAATCTGGACTTTTACGTAACTTATTTACTACTATATGTATATCTGTTCCTGGAAAATATAGATTTCAAAAAGCTTCTCTTGCAATCTCTTCAACTTTTCTATAATCTTTTTCTTCTTCTTTTCTTATAATTATATTCATAATTTACTCCTTCACTTTATTTTCTCTTTCATTGTACCAACTATTTTATATCAAGTAAATAAATTTCTTGAACTTCTTTTTAAAATTAGATAAAATATTATAAAAAAGTGAGGTTATTTATGAAAATGATTTTTTCACCTAGTAAGACAATGAAATATAAAAATATAAATTTTAAAGTAACTAAAGCTATTGAGTTTTCTAATCATACTGAAACTTTGATTAAAAAATTAAAAACTTTTTCAATAGAAGAGGTTGGTAGTTTTTTTAAATTAAAAGGTAAACTTCTAGAAGAAACATATAGTAATATTCAAAATTTTGAAATTCTTTCTGAATGTGAGGCTCTTTCTCTCTATGAAGGAGTTACCTTTAGACAATTAGAGATAGAAAAATTTACTGATAAAGAGATCGAATATCTAAATAAAAACCTTTTTATTTTTTCAGCTCTTTATGGAGTCATATCACCAAATACAAAAATTAAGCCTTATCGTTTAGATATGACTATAAATATTTTAGAAGAGAGTATGTACAAATTTTGGAGTAAAGATATTAATAATTTTCTTGAAAATTATTCCACAGAAATTTTTATTAATCTTGCCTCTAAAGAGTTTTCTAAAATTTTAGATTATAAAAAATTTAAGGTTATTGATATTGAATTTAGGCAGAAAATTGATGAAAAATTAAAAAATATTAGTACTGAAGGGAAAAAAGCTAGAGGAATGATGCTTAATTATATGACTTTAAACTCTATTGAAGACATAGAAAAAATAAAAAAATTCTCTGAAGATGGCTATAGATTCTCTCCAGAAAACTCTACAGAAAATAAGTTATTCTTTATAAAATAATTTAAAAAGGAGAGGGTAACTACTCAGCTATGAGTTTTTACAAAAAATAAAAATAGCCAAATAGAGGGAGTTTTCAACATTTTTGTTGAAGGCTCCCTTTCTATTCAACTACTGGTAACATAATTTCGCATAAATCAAATATACT
>JAHLFN010000013.1 GCA_018883725.1 Candidatus Fusobacterium pullicola
AATGCAAGGGTTAAGTCTTCGACTTATTGAATTTTTTAGCATTCGATTTCACTGAGTTAATCTAACTTCTCTTCATAAATTACACAATTCTTTGAGTTTTCTTAAATTAATTTACTGGCTGAGTAGTTACAAGCAATTTTAAACTATTTTCCTAAGAACTTTAAAGTTTTTCCGTTTCCAGATAAAGTAACAGTATTACCATCTATAGAGATAGAGTTTACTTCAGCAAGAGCTTTTAAGTAGTTAGACTCCTCTTCCATTTTAGCTGGAGTTCCTGCCATCATTGTTGAAGCTACATTTTCAATAGCTATCTTATTTCCATCTACTTTAATAGAACCAAAATATCTATTTACTCCAGAGAACCCGTATACTTTTGCAGTTTCAAATGTGATAGTGATATCTGAATTTTCAAGAGTAAACTCTTTTCCACTTATAGAGTTGATATCTACATAAGTTTGAGTTGATTGAGTTGCATTAGCTACTTTTTCAGCTGCAGCATTTGTTTTTTCAAGAGCAGAACATCCACCTAATAGAGCTCCTGCAAGTGTTAATATTACTAAATTTTTTTTCATACTTATCTCTCCTTTATTTTATAAATTGCAATAATATATTACCATATTTAGTAGAGAATAGCAACTTTATTTTAACTTTTTAAATATTGGTTTCATCTTGTCAAAACTGCATATATACTTGATTCCAATACTTTTTAAAAATTCATATACAATATCAAAATCCATTGTTAAATGCTCTTTAATATGTGAATCAGAACCTATTGTAAGTATCTCTCCACCTAACTCATGATATCTTTTAATAATATCTTTGCAAGGATAAAATCTATCCTCTTTATATCTATAACCAGAAGTATTTATTTCAATACCCTTTCCTTTAGATATTAATATTTTTAAAATCTCATCTATTAAATCAGCATTTTTTCTATATTCTAACCCTCTATATTCCTCTCCACCATATCTAGTAACAAAATCCATATGACCATACACAGAGAAATTATTATAGTTTTTAACATTATCTAATACAGTTTCAAAATAATATTGTTGAAGTTGCTCTTTATTTCTTGTTTTCTGCAACTCTCCCCAAGCTAAATCGTGTCTATTAATAGCATGAGTAGAAGCAATAACAAAATCAAAAGGATATTTATTAACTTGAGCTTCTAGGTACTCTCTAGTGTGTGGTTGTATTCCTATTTCCACTCCAAGTTTGATATCAAGTTTGCCTTTATATTCTCTCTGATAATTAAGAATAGTTTGAACATACTTATCTAAATCCAAAATCCAATTATCAGTTATTCCCTCAATATCATACTCTAAATGGTCTGTTATAGCTATATCTTCTAATCCAAGAGATATAGCTTTTTCAAATATTTCTCTTAAATCCTGTTTAGAATCTCCAGAAAATTCACTATGAATATGATAATCATTTATAAACATCTATCTCACCTCAAATTTTATAAAGCTTTTACTTAAGTATTTTACCACATTTTTAAGATTAATAGTATTTTATTTTTTTATTATAAAAATATTCAAAAATTTTTTATAAATTTAAAAATAAAATATTGATTTTTTTTATGAAAAGGTATAAAATTTTTTAGCTAAATATATTTAAGGAGGGAAAAATTTATGAAATTTCTACCAATAGCTTTACTTTTTATTTCAAATATTTTTATGTCTTTTGCATGGTATGGACACTTAAAAAATACACATAGTGCTCTATGGTTTGCAATACTTAGTAGCTGGGGAATAGCATTCTTTGAATACTGTTTCTCTATACCAGCTAATAGAATAGGATCACAATTTTTTACAGTAGCTCAACTGAAAATAATTCAAGAGGTAATCACATTAGTAGTTTTCTCTGGATTCTCGGTTCTTTATTTAAAACAAGAGTTTAAATTAAACTACATATATGCTTTTCTATGCTTAATAGGGGCAGTATATTTTATGTTTAAAAAATAGCTTGAATTGTAGAAAAGCTTGTTTTATACGTATAAACAAGATATCTTTATTTAGAATGGTTCTAAAATGATTTCATTAAAAATAAAAAAGCCCTAGAATAATATCTACGGCTTTTTTATTTTCTTCATATAATCTTTTTTGATTTCTAAAAATACTTCAATATCATTTAAAAATTGAAATAGCATAGCTCTACTTTCAAATTCAACTCTTGTTTGAGGTAAGGGCATATTTTTGAATATCTCTCTTACATTTTCTAATTCAACTAATACCTCTTGATAGAGTTTATCTACCCCTATAGCATCAGCTACCTTTCTAGTAAATTCAGATATGATATGAGCATGGGCACTACTTATATAGAAACGATAAAAATGATTTCTCATTCTTAATAGAACCTTATATTGACTTCTTTTCATTTGAAAAAACTCAATCTCTTCTCTTGAACTAGTAAAAATATCGTTGTTAAACTCTTTAAAGGCTATATCTCTAGCTGAATCTAATTCACTTTTTAGCTCTTTAAACAGAGTTTCTTCATCAATGAATACAGAGCCAGTAATTAAAACATCTCCAAAATAGTTAATAAGAGTTTTCATAAGCAAATCTATATTTTTTCTTTTTTCATTTAACTCTTTTTTCATATTAGGCATATATGAATTTAAGATGAGAGCTACTAAAATTCCCAGTAGAAGTATGTATATTTCATTTTTTACTATATCAAATGAAACAGTTTTTAAACTTAATATATGAGTAGCTAATACTACTGTAGCTAAAAAACCTTGAAATAGGTTAAATTTAAGACAAATAGGCATAAATACCAAAATAAATATTCCAAAGACAAAGGGAGTATAGCCTAGAGCTTCAAAAAATACAACAGCTATAAAAAGACCAATAAGAGAAGCTATAAATCTCTCCAATGCAATTTTTAAAGATTCTTTTTTAGTAGCTTGAATACTTATTATTGTAACTACTCCAGCTGTTACTCCAAATTTTATTCCTAAAAGTTCTGCAAGATAGATAGAGATAAAAGTTCCTATAGCTGTTTTTATAACTTTATGGTCTATATATTTCATAATTCCTCCAATTTTAATATTACTAATTAATTTTAACATATTTATATTTATAAATCTACATTGAGTTTAAGAGAATAAAAAAGAGAAGAGATTACTTTCTTATAATTAAAAGCAACACTTCTCTTTATAATGTTAAAATAATTTTATTATGCTAGGTTAATATATATTTATTTTTTAGCCTCATCAATAATAGATTTTATTCTTTTAGCCAGACCACTTATCTTTTTCTTTGTAACACTACATACTGCTATTCTTATTCCCTTATCTAATACCACAGTGTAGATATGATTTTTTTCAAGTAATTCTTCAACCTTTAGAGTATACTCACCTGTTGGAATAGCAAGGAAGAAACCACTTATATATGGAAGAACTTCTAAGTTACACTCTTTAGCTTCAGTTAAGAAAATATCCGCCCTCTCTTTTATAAGATTTCTATAGAACTCTCTCTCTTTTTCAAGTTGAGCACTCTTTTTTTCATCTAAGATAATATTGCTAAACATCTTCATTCCACCTCTAGAGATATTAGACCAAGTTGAACGACAGCTAAAAGAGTTAGCATCATAGAACTCTTCAATAACTTTTTTAGAAGTAGAAAGAGCCACTTGAGCTCCCACTCTCATACCATAACAAGTTAAAGATTTTGATAGACTAAAAGTAAAAATAGTTAAAATATTTTCTGGAAGATTTTTAAAGATTTCAAAGTATTCTTTTTTCTCTTCATTATTTCTATCATCAAAATCAATATAGGCAACATCTAAAATAAGAATGATATTAGCTAATTTAGAAGCAGAGATTAAAATTTTTCTAACCTCTTTCCACTCTTCAATAGATAATCTATATCCAGTTGGATTTTGACAAGGGTCATTGATAATAATAACAACATTATCCTGTTTGTTTGCTAATTTTTCTACTCTCATTTCAAAATCCTTGAGGTCAAATTTATTTTCTTTATTAAAAAGAGTATAAAAATCACAACTTCCATTTTTTTCTTTAGCCATCAGTATATATGGACTCCATAACCATTTTGGTAAAAGTATTGTATCTCCGTAATTAAGATAGTTTTTTATACTATTACTTATTGCTCCAGTTCCTCCAGGAGTTGCAATAACCTCAAGGTGATGTCCATTAAAAAAATTTTTATAATCTCTACCAAAAAGAGAAATTTTTACACTTTCATTGTATTCAGGAGCACCTGTGAAAGATGAAGCATATCCAGCTAATTCTTCTGCTGGCAGTTCTCTAAATACCTCCATAGCTGTATTTAATACAACTAATTTACCATTTTCATCATAAAGAGAACCTATAGTGGCATTAACTACATTTTCTTCACCAAAAGTTACCATAGCTTCCTTAGCTTTTTTAGCCGTACTAAATACCTTATCTATAAGTTTTCTTTCTCCCAAGTCTTTTGCTAACATTTATTTCCTCCTTACCAATCTATTATTCTATTAGAATCTAATTTTTTTAATACATCATTTAACTCTTCATTTCCAAGAAGTAGGACCTGTCTTTCAAGCTGTTCTCTGTTCATAACATATTTTTCAGATTCACTTATTGGAAATCTAAATGGTCTTATTCCATATGGAAAAGGACGAAGAGGATAATACTCATACCAAACAGCTCTATCTTCATATGCAATCTTTTTACTATTTGTAGAGATAGAATAACCATTTTTTTCTATTAAATTATAATCTAGTTGGTATTCCATAGCTGTAGTTTTAATGTGTTTTACATATCTGTAAAATATTTCAACCTCAACCTCTCTCTCTACAGGAACCCATCTCTCAACTTGTATAGCCTTTCCATCTACTATTTTAGTTTCTATAACTTTTTCCATAACTGTTTTTCTGACTCTTTCAATATAGCTATCTATACCACTTTGCACTGTTGTTTGTGGTGGAAAATAGAGAATATTAGAGATATTTATATCGAACTTTAAGTTATAATTTTTGCTATTTCCAATGGAGAAGAGCGGGTAATTTTTAAAATTTTCATTAAAAAGAGTTTTTAAATTATTATTAAAAGCTCTATTCTCCCCATTAAAGATTAGTAAAAATTTTCCTAAAGCTGAATTTCTACTACTTATATATTTTTCATCAATGTCTTTTCTTAAATCTAAATCATATATTTTAGCTTGAGAAAAGTAACCAAAGGCTCTCAATTTCTCTTCATATGTTTCAGTTCGAGTACCATTACCTATTGTAAAAAAGCTTTGAGCTAACTCCTTTTTTATATCTACTCTTTCAGCTTGAGGTGGTTTTATAATAGCTATAGAGTTTTTACTTGCGGTTGGCAATTTATAGTATATCTCTTGAACTCTCAAAAGGTTAAGAAGAGCCTTTGTATACCCTATGATATCTCTACCACGAGTAATATCTAGCTCATCATAATATTGTTTTTCTGCATTCGGATAGATTACTTCGAAAGCATCTAGAGCTCTTCTATCTTCACTATTTTCTTTAAGAATATTGTAAAGCTCTGTTAGAGAAGCTACATAATTTCCGTTATCAGCTTTTTTTATTGCATCTTTTACTTGAAAATATGTACAACTACATAGAAAAGATGAAAGTATAAAAAGAATAAAAAACTTTTTCATAACACCTCCAAAACTTAACAAAAATATTATACCATTTTTTCGAAAAAATAAAACTATTTTTTTATCTTTTTTTCTTGAATTTTTTTTAAAGATTTTAATTTAATTTTTAAAGGAATAAATTTATCAAGAAAATAGAGGAGTTTATTTAATTTTCCGGGAATGATAATACTCTTTTTATTTTGAATACCTTTCCATAATTCATTAGCTACCTCTTCAGGAGTGGTAACGTAGAGTTTTTCAAATTTTGAAAGTTCTCTATCCATTCCCTTAAAACCTGTTTTAGTAGGGCCAGGAGCAAGTAGATATACTTCAATACCTCTATCTCTTCCCTCCTCATAAAGAGATAGTGTCAGAGAGTTTACAAAGGCTTTTGTTCCATAATATACACTCATAAGTGGTCCACCCTGTTGAAAACCAGCAGTAGAGGAGATATTTACAATCTTTCCTTCGCCTTTTAAAACCATTTTTTTATAGAAATGGTGAGTAAATTTTACAAGAGCGAGGTTATTTACCTCTATTAATTTTTTAATTTTATCAAATTCAAGATTTTCAAAATAATCAATCTCACCAATCCCAGCACCATTGATTAGAATATCTATATTTTCATTATCTATCTCATTCAAAAATTTATCAATCTCTTTTTCAATATCAATGTTGAGAGCATAGCTTTTAACATTATAAATCTCTTCTAAATATTTTAATTTGCTATGATCTCTTCCAACTGCTATAATTTCATAGTTATTTTTATAAAAAACTTTTATAATCTCCTCACCAATACCACCAGTAGCTCCAGTAATTAAAACTTTCATTTTTAAACTCCTTATTAACTTATATTATAATAAAAAAGAGAGTTAATCATTTTAGCTTTAATAGCTTAAAATTAGAAAACCCTCTCTTTCTTTCATTTTATATTCCTTTGATATATTTTTTATACTCAGTTGAAGTAAATTTAGGACTTCCATGTTTATATTTGAAAGTATTTTTTTGACTAACTACTTCAATTTTTACATCTATTAATCCATTAGCTGTTGAAGCAATTTTTGAAAAGGCAGCTTTACTTAAATCTATCTTTCTACCATATTTTTCAAAACCACCTCTGTCTGTAACTACGACTAAAACAGATTTTTTATTTTCATTATTTGTAACCTTTAATACAGTTCCAAAAGGATATTCATTTGAGGCACAAGTAAGTTGATTTGAATCAAAAACATAACCACTAGCAGTTAATTTTCCTTCAAATCCCTTTCCATACCAGCTAGCTGTTCCAGTAGAAGTACATGCAACAAAAAGCATTAGAATTAAGCTTAATAAAAAATATCTCACACTATCCTCTCCCATTTATATAAATTTTATTAATATAGACTTAACCAAATTTGTAAAATTGATACAACTATTATTCCTGTTATGAAAAATAGTGTAACACTTCTATGTTTTTGAAGTAATATATTTATAAGTTTAGAGATAAGAACAAGTCCAATCAACATTCCTAAGCTAAAAGCTGTCAGTGGAATAATATATAAGTTTGTTATAATTTCCCATAATGATGAATAACTCATTATATGGATAAGATTAGAGAAAAACTTATTAATAAATCCTAAAATATTGTAGTACTCTCCTAACATAAGAAGTAGTAGAGAACCAGATATACCAGGTATAATCATAGCTCCAGCAGCCACTCCACCACAGGCAAAAAGCTTTAAGGCATAGCTAGTAGTAATAACAGTAACCAACTCTTGTGAATGACCATCTTTTCCTAATTTATAATCTAAATATACAAAGATTGAAGTAAGAAAAGCTCCTAAACAGAAAGATAGGATATTTTTAATATCTTTTTTATTTTCTCCTTTTATAATATAAGGAATAGATGGAAGGATAAGTAAACTAAATCCTCCAGCAGTAGCTCTAGGGTAGTTAGTAAAACAAAATTCAATAACTCTTGCAAAGAGAATTATTCCAATTGCTGCTCCACTTCCAATTTGTAATAAAAATTTTATGTATTCTATCTTTTTCTTAATAGGAGCAGTAGGAAAGTTACCAATTGCTTCAGTAAGTTTATCATACACTCCCATAATAATAGCTAAAGTTCCCCCAGATACTCCAGGCATAATATTAGCTATACCAATAATAATTCCCTTTAAAAAAAGTTGTAACATCTCATCCCCTCACTAAATATAATCAAATCCATTAATTACTACATCTAATCTTCCAGTCTCAGGGTCCATAATTAGACCATGAATAGCTATATTATCTGGCATAAGTGGGTGATTTTTTACCTTTGCTACACTCTCTTTTACAGACTCTTCAACACAATCAAATCCATGTAACCATTGTTTAACTTTTATTCCAGCACGAGAAAGAGTATCTAAAGTTTTTATATCAATACCTTGATCAATCATTTTTTTGATTAATTTATCAGTATTCATACTACTTATACCACAGTCATAGTGTCCAATTATAAAAATTTCCTTAATATCAAATTCATAGATACAGATTAGTAAACTTCTCATAGCACTTCCGAATGGATGAATAACAGTACCACCAGCATTTTTTATGATTTTAGCATCTCCATTTTTCAAGTCTAAAGCCTTAGGTAGTAGTTCAGTAAGTCTTGTATCCATACATGAAAGTATAGCAATTTTTTTATCAGGATATTTTGTTGTATTGTACTTTTCATACTCTTTATTTTCAACAAATTCCTTGTTAAATTTTAAAATTTCTTCTAGATTGTTTAAAGTTTCCATCAAATCACCTCATAAAAAATTTCAGTAAGTTTTTATTTAGGATATTTTAACTTAATTATCAAACTATGTCAAGTTATCTATTTACTTAAAAATAGATAAAAATGAATCAGGGATTTTACTTGTAAAAGATAGTAACTCTTTTGTTAGCGGATGTGTGAATACGATTGTATGAGCATGAAGTCCTAGTCTTTTTATAGGATTTTTAGCAGAACCATATTTTTTATCTCCGACAACACTATGTCCTAAATCTTGCATATGTACACGTATTTGATTTTTTCTGCCAGTTTCTATATTTACTTCAAGTAAAGAGTAATTTCTATTTTTTCTTAAAACTTTATAATGAGAGATAGCTTTTTTTCCCTCTTCTTCATTATCAGTAGAATAAGTTATCATAGCTTTGTTTTCAGCTAAGTATGATATGATTGTATCACTATCTTTTTTTACACTCCCTTCTACCAAGGCAACATATGTTCTCTCTTTTACTGAGTCATTCCAAGTCGTTTGTAATATATCTTGAGCCTTTTCACTTTTAGCAAATATCATTATTCCAGAGGTATCTCTATCTAAACGATGTACTACAAATATTTTATCTTTAGGATTTTTCTCCTTTAGATAGTTTTTAAGAATATTATATGCTGTTTTCTCTCTTTCATTTTTAGTTGCTATAGAAAGGATACCCCTCTCTTTTTCCACAACTAAGATATCATTGTCCTCATAGACAATAGATACACCTTCAAGATTATGTTTAGTAATCTTAGTTTTGTTTATACTTACTATTTGTCCCTCTCTAACAGGAGCGTTGTATTGAGATACTACTTTACCATCAACTAAAATTCTTCTTTGAGTAAGAAGAGATTTTATACTATTACGGCTATTTTGAGGCATTTTTTCAATTAAAAACTTCATTAGCTCATTATCTTTATCAACTTTAAAACTTGTATTATGTTTTGACATCTTATTTCCTCCATAAAATTTTGTGCTACTTATTATAGCATAATTTCAAAATAAAGTATATGACTATACATTTAAAATTTTTCATAAAAAAGAGGAAGAAAGTTTTACTCCAATCTCTTCTCTTTCAAAAAGTTATTAAGAGTAAATTTTCTCCCTATTTCAATTCAAAGCTTATTTAATTTATTAATTATATTAATCGATTATTTCAGCATTATCACCGCAAACAAATTTATAATCTCCAAATCCTAATATAGGATAGAAGATGAAAGCTAAAAATGTCATTCCTAAAGAGAATGCAAGTGGTGATGAAATTCTAAAATTTTTAGCAACTTCCATATGAATTTTTATAAGTGCAAAGATATTTACTACTGGAATAAAGTATAGTATTACATACCACCACTCTTTTTTGGCAATATATACAGTTTCCAAATAGATATTGTATATAGGGATTATTGCTTTCCAACCAGCTATACCAGCCTTTTCAAACATTTTCCACATACCAGCTACTAAGATAACATAGATAATAAAACTTAACATAATGTTTTCCTCCTTAAATATTTTTATATATTATTTTTTATCAACTAATTTAAAATACCCATCTTCAGTTTTTTCTATTTTACCCTGTTTTAATAGATTTCCAATAGCTCTTTTAAAAGCTTTCTTACTCATATTAAAATAGTTTACTATTTGGTCAGGATTAGTTTTATCATTAAATCTAAAACTGTCCTTTAAAATTCTCATCTTTTCTAAAATAAGCTCAGCATCTTTATCAAGCTGTAAATATGCTAACTCTCTAGGAGATAGGTCAAGTTTTCCATCTTCTCTAACTCTGATAACTCTAGCTTCTATCTCATCACCTATTTTATAGTTTTTAAAGTACTCATTTTTAGGGATAAGTCCAAAGTATCTATCTTCAACAGCTACAAAGACACCAATCTCATCATTTATTCTATATACAGTACCAGATACTATATCATTTTTCTTCATTGTTGTACTAGGAAGTAAAAATTTATATATTTTCATTGTAGCAGAAAGTCTTCCCTTACTATCTTCATATATTCCAACTAGATATTTTTTTCCAACTTCTACATCAGTTTCTTGTTGTCTTTTAGGAAGTAGTAACTCTTTTTTTAATCCCCAATCCATAAAAGCTCCAAGAGTAGAGTGTACATCTGTAACCTCTAACTTAGCTAATGTTCCAACTATAGCTTCTGTTTTTCTGAAAGTAGCTACTGGTCTATCTTCAGAGTCCATATAGATAAGAACCTCAACTTCGTCTCCCTCTTTTAGGTCTCTATCCTCTAACTCGTTGTTAGGAAGTAGGATATTATCTTTACTATCTCCAGTTCCAGCATCAAGATAAGCTCCAACACTTGCAAAATTATTTATAACTAATTTTTGTCTTTTTCCTATTTTTATCATTAAAATCTCCTTCTATCTATTAATCTGTACTTATTATATATCTAATTATATTTTTTTACAAGAGGATTTTTCTAATTTCATCACTCAATTTTTCATTGTTGGTAACAGTGTCAAAAACTCTTTTTACTCTTGTTGGTTTTGAAGAAAATACCACTATCTTATCTCCAATTTTTAAAGCTGATTCAATATCGTGAGTTATAAATAGTACAGTTTTTTTATTTTCTTCTTGTAGTAACTTAAAATACTCTATTATCTCCCCTTTAGTTTTAATATCTAAAAACTCAAAGGGCTCGTCCATAAAGAGATAATCACTAGGGTATGCAAAGGCTCTAGCAATTCCAACTCTTCTTTTCATTCCACCACTGAGATGTTCAGGATATTCATCTTTATACTCTAACAAATTAACCATTTTGAGATATTTTTCTATATAAGTTCTCATCTCTGAAGCAGAAATCTTATCTTTGAGTACATACTCTATATTTTCATACACAGTTTTCCAAGGAATAAGGGTATCCTCTTGAAAAATATAGGAGATACCAGAACTAATATCTCTATCAAATACAATCTCTCCAGAAAAGTCTTTGATATTATTAGAAAGTATACCTAAAAGTGTAGATTTTCCACAACCAGACTCTCCAAGGATAACTGTCACTTTTCCCTCTTCTCCCTCAAAGGATACTCCAGCTAAAATCTTCCTTTCTCCATAATTTTTTTTAATATTGATAACTTTCATCTTTTCCACCTACAAAATCTGTTATTTAAAAGTTTTAATCCTCTTTCTAGAATATAATTAAGGAATATTATAACTATAATCCAAGCAAAAATATTAGGGCTCTCTAAATATATCTTATTGATGAAAATCTCTCCACCTATAGATAAACTTTCTTGAGAAAGGACTTCTCCTGCTATGATAACTTTAAAGGTAAGTCCTATATAAGATGGAAGACTAGGAGAGATAGAGAAGTAGATACTTGGAATAAATATATCCTTAATAACTCTTCTATTAGAGACTTTAAATACTCTAGACATTTTTATTAGATTTTTATCTACCCCTTCTATTCCACCTAAAATACTTTCATAGAGTATTGGAAATAGTATTAATACTCCGACTACTATTGGAACTACCTCAACACTACTCCAAATAAGTACAAGTATGATTATAGCAATAGTGGGAACTGCCCTTAAAAAAATTATAAATGGAGATAGAATTAATTGTATAAAATTATAATTGTATGATATTACAGCCAAAATTATAGAGAGTACTAAAGATATAATTATGGATATAAAAAATCTACTTAAAGTGTTCCAAAGGACAAAAATAAAACTTTGTTCTATAAGTATATTTTTAAGAGAGCTAGCTATCTCACCTATCCTTGGAAAAAGAAGAGAGTTGTCTATATAAAAGGCAACTCCCTCCCAAATAATAAAGAAAAAGATGAGTGATAATATCTTGGAGCTATTTTGCAAATATCTCTTCATCAGGTAACTTTCCCCCTATAACTTTTTTATTTGTTAATTCCAATATTTTAAAGTAGTTATTATACTCCTCTTTGCAATCAATAATAGGAGTGTAAAAAATATTGGCACGAGTAAGTACTTTATCAAGGACAGATGTATCAATACTAAGACTGTTTCTCTTTACATTTTCAACTGTTTCTCCACTATTTTTATAAAGTTTTGAAATGCTTTCAGTAAGTTTATTAATAAATTCTTTTACAAATTTTGGATTAGTTTCATATATCTCCTCTTTTATAACAAGAGTAGATTGAGGGTAACCTAAATCAGAGTTAGTAATATTTTTCCACTCATCATTTAAGTTAGCTACAATAGTGGAAGTTGGACTTTTACTAAGTACTTTACTCAACATAGGTTCAGGGATAACAATAGTGTCTACCTTTTTACCTAAATATAGAGAAGCAACCTCGTTACCACTGGAGAGATAATTTATCTTGATACTGTTTTTGTTAATCCCTTTTTTCTCCAAAATTGATTGAAATATTAAATCAGGTGTAAGACCTTTTCCAAAGGTATATACCTCTTTTCCCTTTAACTCTTCTAATGAGTTGATATTGTCTCTACTGACTACATAAAATGAACCCCAACCAATAGTACCAAGGATTTTATAACCTAATTTTTTATTATAAAGTTGTGCAGAAAAATTAGAAGGAACAATAGCTATATCTCCCTCTCTTTTTAACATATCTACAATTAAAGCATCAGACATCTTTTCAACTTTATAATTTAGTTGAATATTATCAATCTTCTTAGTATCCATCATATTGACTAAAGAAAGAGCTGGTAAGCCATCTGGAGTTACTACTTTTATGGTTTCAGCAAATACACTTAGGCTAAGTAAAATAAATAGGATTAGTAAATTTTTTTTCAGCATAATTACTCCTTATCTTTAAAAAATTCTTGGGGATTTCCAAAGTAGTATGTTCTATCTTTTTTCTTTAAAAAGAGTAGTTTATTAGCATACTGGCAAATCTCCTTTATGTTATGAGTTATAAATATAACAGTTAGGTTATCAGTTTCACAAAAGTTTTTTAAAATTTGATAGAACTCTAATTTATATTTTATATCTAAGGTAGAGCTAGGGCTATCTATAAAGAGAAGTTTTGGCTCATTTATTAGATGTTTTGCTAAACTAGCTTTAAGTAACTGTCCCTTTGTTAATTTATTTATTTTATTATCCTTTATATCAAAAAGATTTAATTTTTTTAAAAGAGAATCAACTTTTTCCCAATCTTCATCATTGAAGATTTTTCCTCTTTTTTTGGACAGAAGAGAAACGGCAACAACTTCTCTCACACTTCCTAAAAAATTTTCTTTTTGTTGTATAGAGTTTTGAGGAATATAGCTCACCTCAGCTTTTTTTAGATTGTGGTAATGAATATCTCCACTTATTCCGCTGTTTATAAGTCCTAGGATACTCTTAATAAGAGTACTTTTACCAGAACCAGGAACTCCACCAATAGCTAGATAATCTCCTTTTTCAACAGAAAAAGAAAGGTTTTCTAAAATGTTTCTATTCTTATAAGATAAACAAAAATCATCAACAGTTAAAATACAATTACTCATCTAGCTTCCCTCCATTAAAATTTATTTCATACTATATTATAACACTTTAAAGATACTAAGTAAACAAAAAGAGTAAAGGAGAAGAGAGTAAAAATTACTGGAAATTATAAAAAAGGAAAATCAAGAGTAATTTAAAGATAAACACTCTCAATTTTCCAAAAATTTAAAATAATAATTTAGTTATTACTTATCAAGTCTATTCCACTTAGCTTGTCCTTCTTGGTAAAGATCTCCTCCATAGATATCGTTGATAACTATAGCAGGAAAATCTACTACCTCAAGTCTTCTTAAAGCTTCAGCACCTAAATCTTCATATGTTATCAGCTCTGATTTTTTTATAGATTTAGCTATAAGGGCAGCAGCTCCTCCAACAGCAGCAAAATATACAGCTTTTTCAGAAACCATAGCATCTCTAACCTCTTTAGATCTAGCTCCTTTACCAATCATTCCCTTTAGTCCAACATTTATTAGAGCAGGAGCATAGGCGTCCATTCTATAACTAGTTGTTGGACCAGCACTTCCTATAGGTTTTCCTGGTTTAGCTGGAGTAGGACCAACGTAGTATATTATTTGTCCTTTTATGTCAACAGGAAGTTCCTTTCCTTCTTCAAGTAGTTTTACAAGTCTAGCATGAGCAGCATCTCTTGCTGTATATATTACTCCAGTTATCTTAACAGAATCACCAGCTTTTAATTTAGCTATATCTTCATCTTTTAAAGGTGTTGTTAAATGGTATTCCATATCTATTTCCTCCTTAGTAATTATAACTCGACTTCTTTGTGTCTAGCAGCATGGCAATTAATATTTATAGCAACAGGTAGGGCAGCTATATGGCAAGGGAAGGTGTTGACTTTTACAGCTAAGGCAGTGGTAATTCCTCCTAATCCTAAAGGACCAACTCCTGTTTTATTTACTAACTCAAGTAACTCTTCTTCAAGTTTTTTTGCTATTGGATCTGAAGTAACATCATTTATATCTCTAAGAACAGCTTCTTTGGCAAGAAGAGCAGCTTTTTCAAAGTTTCCTCCTATCCCAACACCAATAATTATAGGCGGACAAGGATTTCCACCAGCATTTTTAACTGTTTCAACTACTAATTTTTTTATTCCCTCTATTCCATCAGAAGGTTTTAACATCTTTAAGGCACTCATATTTTCAGAGCCTCCTCCTTTGGGAGCAACAATTATTTTTACTTTATCTGAGTTTGGAATAAGTTTAGTATGAATTATAGCAGGAGAGTTATCCTTAGTATTAACTCTATCTAAAGGGTGTCTAACTACAGATTTTCTAAGATATCCTTTGTCATAACCTCTTCTTACTCCTTCATTTATAGCCTCATATATATCTCCATTAATTTTAACATCTGTACCAATCTCTAAGAAAACAACGACAATACCAGTATCTTGGCACATAGGAACCTGTTCATTCATAGCAATTTCATCATTTTCTATGATCTGTCCTAGAATATTTTTTCCTACTTCTGATTCCTCTTTTTCATAAGCTTCTTTAATTTTATTTAAAACCTCTTGACCGATAAAATAGTTCCCCTCAATACAAAGTCTCTCCACTTCATCAGTAATCTTTTTTAAATCTAATTCTTTCATTGAAAAACCACCTTTCTTTTAAAAGTTTTGGAAAAGCTAATTGTTATCTCTAATACAATCATACCACAAAATGTACTTATTTTAAATAGCGAAGTCAATAGAATTTTAAAATAATCAATGTAAAAAAGATTGATGAAATATATAATAAAGAGTTTTCAAAGAAATTAAATTTTATTTAAATTTTTAATTTTTAAATGATATAATAAAAAAATACAATATAATAATATTAGAAAAGAGGTTAAAAAATGAGAGTGTTAGTAAAAAAGTGTGAAAAGATAAAAGATGGATATATTTTAGAACTAGAACCAAATGGAGCTTTTTATATAGATGGAAAGGGAGGACAACTTGGAGATAGAGGAAGTATAGGGGAGGCTAAAGTTATTGAAGTTAAAGAAAATGGAGTTGTTGTAGACAGAGAACTTGAACTTCAGGAGTATGAGATAGAGATAGATACACAAAGACAAGAGGATATAGCATGTCAACACACTTCTCAACATATATTTTCAGCTTTAGCTTACAATATATATGGATTAAATACAGTAGGTTTTAGAATGGCAGAGGAGTATACGACTGTAGATTTAGACTCTAATACAATAACAGATGAGATTGTAGTTGACTTAGAAAATAGAGTTAATGAAGTCATAAGAGATGGAAAAGAACTAAAAATATTTGTTATGGATAATGATGAGGCAAGAAATATAGAAGGACTTCGTAAAGCAATTAAGGAAAAAGTTACTGGTGATGTGAGATTTGTAGAGATACCTGAGATTGATTTAGGGGCTTGTGCTGGTTTTCATGTAAAGAATACTAAGGATATTCAACTGTTTAAAATTATAAACCAAGAAAAAGTAAAAGGAAATTATACAAGATTCTATTTTATTGCAGGAAAAAGAGCTATAGAGGATTACTCTAATAAGCATAAATTATCAAGAGAGTTGTGTCAAACTTTTAGTTGCAAAGATAAAGAGATAATAGAGATGGTAGATAAAAGTATTGGAGAAAAGAGAAAGGTAGAGAGTGAATATAAAAATTTAGCTATGCAATATAGTGAGCTTTTAGCAACTAAACTTTTAAAGGAGAGTGAAAAAATAGGGAAGTATCAACCAATTTTCTATTTTGGTGATAGTAGTGTTGCACAATTTTTAGTAAAATATATGGGAGATAATAACATTCTTCTCACAGGAAGTGGAAGTAATTTTTCAATATCAGCTCAAGAGTTTGATTGTAAAGAGTTTATAAAATTTTTGACAAATAAATACTCAAATATAAAAGGTGGAGGAAATCAGAGTAAAGGAAATTTTAAAGGAGAGATAAAAGAGAGTGAGATAAAGGGTATTTTACTTGATTATTTAAAAAATTCTACTCTCTAAAAATAATGGAGTAAAACAAAACTAAAATAAATTACTAGTATATATTCCTTTAATATTGTGTTTACTATGAAAGTATGATATAATGTATCGTTAAATAAAAGCTTTATGGAGGAAATAATGTCAGAAAGAATAAATTTATTAAATCTTAACCAAAAGGAATTAGAAGAGTTTTTAGTATCTCTTGGAATGAAAAAATTTTATGGAAAACAACTTTTTAACTGGTTACATAAAAAAATAGTTAGAGATTTAAATGAAGTAACAAACCTTTCTTTAAAAGATAGAGAATTACTTATGGAGAAAGCTTATATCCCATTTTTAAATCTATTAAAACATCAAGTTTCTAAAATAGATAAAACAGAGAAATTTTTATTCCAATTAGAAGATGGAAACACTATAGAAACAGTTTTATTAAGACACAAAGATAAAAGAAACACTCTTTGTATCTCATCACAAGTTGGATGTGCTGTAAAATGTGCTTTTTGTGCAACAGGACAAGGGGGATTTGTAAGAGATTTAAATGTAAGTGAGATTATCAACCAAGTATATACTGTAGAAAGAAGACTTGTGAAACAGGGAGAAAACTTAAATAATATCGTATTTATGGGAATGGGAGAACCACTTTTAAATCTAACTAATGTTTTAAAAGCACTAGAAATATTATCAAATGAAAATGGAATAAATATTTCAAAAAGAAAGATTACAATCTCAACTTCTGGAATTGTTCCAAATATAGAGAAAATACTGTTAGAAAAAGCTCATGTGGAGTTAGCTGTATCACTTCACTCTGCTATTAATGAAAAAAGAGATGAGATCATACCTATAAATAGAAGATATCCATTAGAGGATTTACATGCAGTATTACAAGAGTATCAAAGACAAACTAAGAGAAGAATTACATTTGAATATATTTTAATTAATAATTTCAATGTTTCTGAAGCTGATGCCAATGCCTTAGCAGATTTTGTACATGATTTTGACCATGTTGTTAATCTAATACCTTGTAATCCAGTAGAGGGAACAGATTTAACAAGACCATCTGATAAGAAAATAGAAAGATTTGTAAACTTCTTACAAAATGTAAGAAAAGTTAATGTAACTATTAGAAGAGAAAAGGGAACAGATATAGATGGAGCTTGTGGACAATTGAGACAAAAAAATAAAAATACTACTAAGTAGGAGGAGGCTATGAAGAAACTTACATACTTAAAAATATTTTTAGTAGTTGTATTTTTAGGGGGAATACTGGCTTCTGGAGCTGTATTTGGTTTAGTATATAAGTATTATAAGGAGCTTCCAGATATTTCAAACTTAATAGAGGATTATTCTCCCTCTATTCCTACTACTGTTTATGATAGAAAAGGCAGAGTAATAGATGTCATATCCCGTGAAAAAAGAGAGGTTGCAAAGTTTAGGGAGATACCTCAAAATGTAAAAAATGCTTTTTTAGCTATTGAGGATAAGCAGTTTTATTCACATCATGGAATACATTTTAAAAGATTGTTAGGAGCTGTAATAGCAAATGTAAGAAGTGGCTCAGCAGCACAAGGAGCTAGTTCATTTACACAGCAATTAGCAAGAAATGCTTTTTTATCACATGAAAAAAGTATAGCAAGAAAGATAAAAGAAGCTTTGATAACTTTTGAAATAGAGAGAAAATACACTAAAGATGAGATTTTTGAGAAATATCTAAATGAGATATATTTTGGTGCTGGAGCCTATGGAGTGAGAACAGCAGCAGAACAATTTTATAGAAAGGATATATCTCAAATTAATTTGGCGGAAGCAGCTCTACTAGCTGGAATTCCAAATAGACCTGAAACTTACAATCCAACAAGAAAATTGAATAACTCATTAAAGAGAATGAAATTAATACTTTCAGAGATGTACAAAGATGGAATGATTAGTGAAGAGGAGTATAATAAGGCTTTAAATCATAAATTCTATAATGAGGGAAAATTGCCAAAAGGTTTTGTAATGGATGAAGATACAACAATAGTTTACAATAAAAGAAGTGAAGTTGAGTATAACGTACCAGATTTTTCAGGACTTGTTGAAAAATTCTTATTGGAAAAATTTGATGAGGATTTAGTATATACTGGTGGATTAAAAGTGTATACAACATTAGATTTAGATATACAAAAAATTGCTAAAGAAACCTTTGATAATTATTCTTTCTTTAAAAAAGAGGGAAGAGAGAATTTACAGGGGGGAATGGTAACGATTGATCCAAACAACGGTTATGTTATATCCCTTGTTGCTGGAAAAAATTTCAAAGATGGTGGTTTTAATAGAGCTACTATGGCTAAAAGACAAATGGGTTCATCATTTAAACCATTTTTATACTTTACAGCTTTACAAAATGGATATGAGTTAAACTCCGTAATAGAGGATAGATATTTACAGTATGGTAAGTGGATACCAAAAAACTACGGAAATAGATATAATAAAAATTTAACACTACTTACAGCATTAGATAGATCTGTAAATACAGTTTCTATTCAACTGTTAGATAAGGTAGGGATAAGTACAGTAAAAAGAAATATAGCAAAACTTGATCCTAATTTAAAAATTCCAGATGATTTAACAGCTTCTTTAGGTTCCTTTGAAAATACTCCACTACAACACGCACTAAATTATAGTGTATTTGCTAATGGAGGATATAAAATATCTCCAGTTATTGTAACTTCTGTAATTGATAAATATGGAAATACATTATACGAAGAGTTACCTAAAAAAGAAAAGATATATGATAGTTTAGATACAAGTTTAATAACTTATATGTTAAAAAGCTCTGTAATGTTTGGAAGCTCTGGTAGAGCAGCTGTTTATGATGCAAATAAAAGAAGAATTGAACAGGGAGGAAAAACTGGGACTACTAATGAAAATAGAACTCTTTGGTTTGCTGGAATTACACCAAACTATGTAACAACTATCTATATAGGTTACGATAATAATGCACCAATAGTAGGGGATGTAAGTGGAGGAAATGGAGTTGCACCTCTTTGGGCTCAATATTATCAAAAACTTGTAGATAATAATCTTTATGATACAAAAGCTAAGTTTTCTTTCCTAGATAACTATCTAAAAAATGGAGATTTAGTTATGCAAACTTTAGCCCTTAATACAGGATTAAAATTGGATAAGGGAAGAGATTTTGTCATAAGAAAAGGAAAATTAGAGTTAGAGAGAGATGATAAATATAGTAATGGAATAGCTGGAGTATTTGAAAAAGCAGGTTATAAAACAAAGAGTGATGAAGCAAAAGAAAACTCTTTTAAAGAAGTAGATCAGATTGAAAATGAGAAGAATAGTATATTACCTTCTCAAGAAAATAAAATACAAAATAGTGGAACAAATGACTCTTTATTCCAAAGATTATTAGGTAATTAATAGTAAATTATAAAAAAGAGAAGTAGTGGTAGATTAATCTACTAATACTTCTCTTCTTTTTATGTTGAGATTATTTATTTTCTAAGGGCTTCAATTTCATCAAAGTATTTAGGCATTTTATCTCCTAATCTTCTTGCTCCATTGTCTGTTATTAAAAAGTCACCTTCATATCTCATTCCACCGAAATCTATATATTTTTCAATTTCATCATAATTTAGATATTCAGTAAATTTATTAGCTTCCTTCCATCTTTTAATAAGCTCTGGTATAAAATAGATACCAGGCTCAACGGTAAATACGTATCCTGGTTTTAGTTTTCTAGCTAGTCTTAGAGACTTTAATCCGAATTGCATCTCTCTAGGAAAATCTTCATATCCTACATAATTTTCTCCAAGAGCTTCCATATCATGAACATCAAGACCAAGCATATGTCCTAGACCATGAGGGAAAAATATAGCATGAGCTCCAGCTTTTACAGCTTCTTCTATATTTCCTTTCATAAGACCTCTTTTTTTCATACCCTCAGCAAGAACTTTACAAACTTCTAAATGAACCTCTTTATATGTTATTTCAGGCTTAATAAGTTCTTCAGCTTTTTCAAACATTTCAATTAAAAGAGAGTAGATATCTCTTTGTCTCTCGGAGAATTTTTTAGAAACTGGGAAAGTTGTAGTCATATCTCCACAATACCCAGTGTGAGCTCTAGCTCCAGCATCTAACACAATAAGATCTCCCTCTTGTAATGTATTTCCATGATAGTGATTATGTAGTGTTTGTCCATTCTTTGTGAATATAGTATGGAATGAAGTAGAAGCATTATATTTAGCAGCAACAGCTTCTAGAGCGGCAACTACTTCATACTCCTTCATACCAGGTTTAGTAACTTTAATAGCTTCTAAGTGCATAGCTCTAGTAATATTTACAGCTTTTTCTATCTCTTCTATTTCTAAAGCAGATTTTATATTTCTTTGTTCAACTACAGCTCTAATAAGTTTTTCAGAAACATTTATCTCAAATTCAAAAGGATTTAGTTCAAAAGCTTTACTTAGTTGCATAACAGTCTCTGCCCTGTATTGTGGTAAGAATAAAAGTTCTCTATTTTCTTCTAAAGCTTTAGTAGCAAATTTTTTAAACTCTGTCATTTCGACAAAATTTTTAACTCCCACATCTTCAGCAAAAGATTTAAGAAGTTTCTGTTCTCCCATCCACACTATATCATCAAGAGTAAAATCAGTTCCGAAAATATACTCTTGATTGTTGTCTACGTCAATGACTCCAATTAAATTTGGTACATTCATACCAAAATAATAAAGAAAACATGAATCTTGTTCGAAATTGTAATCATTGCCTTTATAGTTTCTAGGTGACTCTTGATTCCCTGGAAGAATTACAAGTCCACTTTTCAAATTAGTTTTTAATATGTTTCTTCTTTCAATATATATATCTTTACTAAACATCTTTACCTCCTTAATGTTTAATTTGTTATATTATTATAGCAAAAATTTATAATAAAAAGAATAGGTTTATTTTATTAAATATAAAAGTAAACTTAAAAATAGTTTGATATAAAACTATTTTTGTGATAAACTACTAAAAGGGTGATAGTATGGAAAGTTTAGAGATAAGAAATACACTTTTTAGTTATATGAGTAGAGTACATCATAAGGGAGCTAGTTATATAGATGAACTATTGAAAAAAAAGGGAGTAAAAAATCTATCTTATTCTCATATTAGAATTATTATAATATTGAGTATTCATAATAGAATATCTATGAAAGAGATAAGTGAACTTATAAGTAAAGATAAATCAACAGTTACTACATTGGTGAATAAGCTAGAAAAATTGGGGTATGTAAAAAAAATATCTTGTCAAAAAGATAGGAGAGTTACTTATTTAGAATTAGAAGAAAAAGCAAAGGAGATAGTAGAAACAGTTTTTCAAGTAGCTAATCTGTTTCATCAAAAAGTAGAGAGCATATTAACAAAAGAGGAAATAACTACTCTCTTTACTTTGATGGAAAAATTAATAAAAAATTTTTAAAATATTTTGAAGGAGTGGATTAAATGGAAAAGAAACATCAGTTGATGGGAACAGAAAAAATTACAAAGCTTTTAGTTCAATTTTCACTTCCAGCAATAATAGGTATGTTGGTGAATGCCCTATATAATATTGTAGATAGAATATATATAGGAAATATTGAAAATGTAGGACATATAGCAATAGCAGGTGTGGGAATAACCTTTCCAGTTGTTATTTTTGTATTTGGTTTCTCTATTCTAATAGGATTAGGAGCGGCTACAAATGCCTCTCTAAATTTAGGGAAAAAAAAGAAAGAGGAGGCAGAAAAATTTTTAGGAGTAGCAGTATCTTTTGGATTTATTGTATCATTGATTTTAATGGTGCTTGTTTTATGGAAACTGGAATGGTTAGTAAATATACTTGGTGGAAGTGATAAAACTGGAATATATGCAGCTCAGTATTTAAAAATCTTAGCCTATGGTTTTCCAGCTGCGGTAGTGGGATATGTAGCAAACGCTTCTATTCGTTCAGATGGAAACCCTAAGATGGCAATGGCAACTTTGCTGATAGGAGCTATAACTAATATTGCCTTAGATCCAATATTTATTTTCTATCTTAAAATGGGAGTAAAAGGAGCAGCTTGGGCAACTATAATATCTCAGTATGTATCAGGAATCTGGGCTATATACTATTTTACTTCTAAATTCAGCGGAATGAAACTATATTTAAAAAATTTAAAGTTAGATTTTGGAAAGATAAAGAGTATTTCATCATTAGGAAGTGCTCCCTTTGCTATTCAAATAGGAGCAAGTGTAGTAAATTACACATATAATAGCACATTGAAAATATATGGTGGAGATACAGCTATAGGTGCTATGGCAATTGTACAAGCCGTAATAACTTTTATCTCTATGCCAATTTTTGGAATAAACCAAGGGCTACAACCAATACTGGGATATAACTATGGGGCAAAACTTTATTCAAGAGTAAAAGAGGCACTTTTCAAAGCTATTTTTGCAGCAACAGTTCTATGTGTAATAGATTTCCTAGCAATTCAATTTTTATCTAAATATTTTATCAATATTTTTACTCATGAAAAAGAATTAGTTAGAATAGCCTCTATTGGACTTAGAATCCAAACATTTATGTTACCAATTGTAGGATTTCAAATAATAGCTTCAATATATTTTCAGGCAATAGGAAAGCCTAAGATGAGTTTTTTTATGAGTTTGACAAGACAGATAATTGTATTAATACCGTGTATATTGATAATGTCTAAATTATTTGGAGTAGAGGGAGTTTGGTTTGCAGGACCAACAGCAGATTTTATAGCTACAGTGGTAACATTTATTTTTATAAAAATGGAATTGAAACATCTAAAAGAGTTAGAAATAAAAGTTCAACATAAAATAGAAGAGTAATTAAAATTAAAATGTATATATGGGGGTAATATAATGATTAACAGATTTTTAAAGTATGTAAAGATAGCAACTGATGCCAATCCAGAGAGTCTTTTATGTCCAAGTAGTGAGATACAATGGGATTTAGCTAAGGTTATAATAGAAGATTTGAAAGAGATAGGATTAGAGGATATAAGTTTAGATGAAAATTGTTATATAATGGCTACTCTTCCATCTAACTGTGGAAAAGATATTCCTACAATAGGATTTATAGCTCATATGGATACAGCTCCAACTTATAATGGAAAAGGAGTAAATCCAAAAGTTGTAAAATATGAAGGTGGGGATATAGTTTTAAATAAAGAATTAGATGTAATTCTTTCGCCTAAAGATTTTCCAAGTTTGAATAAATATATAGGAGAAGAGTTAATAGTAACGGATGGTAAAACACTTCTAGGAGCAGACGATAAGGCTGGAATTGTTGAGATAATAGAAGCCATAAAATATTTAAAAGAGCATCCAGAGATTAAACACGGAGAGATAAAAATTGGGTTTACACCAGATGAAGAGATAGGAAGAGGAGCAAATCTATTCGATGTTGAAAAATTTAATTGTAAATTTGCTTATACAGTTGATGGTGGAGAGCTTGGTGAGTTAGAATATGAAAACTTTAATGCAGCTTCAGCTGTAATAAAGATTAAGGGAAGAGATATTCATCCAGGAACAGCTAAAAATAGTATGATTAACTCAATGATTATTGCTATGGAATTAAACTCTATGCTTCCAGCTGATCAAAGACCAGAACATACAGAAAATTATGAGGGATTTTTTTTGTTAAATGATATGAAAGGAACAGTTGAAAATACAACTATGAACTATATAATAAGAGATCATTCTATGAAAAAGTTTAATGAGAAAAAAAATCTGATAAAAGCTGTAGTAATGTATCTTCAATTAAAATATAAAGATGCTTCTATAGAGATCGAAGTAAAAGATAGTTACTATAATATGAGAGAAAAGATTGAACCAGTAAGTTATATAATAGATTTAGCTAAAAAATCAATGGAAGAATTGGGAATTGAACCACACATAAGACCTATAAGAGGTGGAACTGACGGGGCAAGACTTTCATATAAAGGACTTCCTTGTCCAAACTTATTTACTGGTGGACATAATTTTCATGGGAAATTTGAATACATTCCAGTGAATTCGATGGAGAAAGCTAGAGATTTAATTATAAAAATAGCTGAAAATGTAACTAATTTATAATAAACTAAGAAAGAGGAGAGACTAGTTTAAAAAATTTTTAAATAGTTTTTTCTCTTTTTTATATAAAAGCTTGTAAATTTAATTATTTTCTGCGAGCAAAATTAATTTTTACTAGAGAGGTATAAAAAAATAGTTGAATTATTACAGAATATATGATATATTAAAAGTAAAGTAAAACAACTAATTAAGTGAAACTAGAACAGTATGAAAAAATACTTTCATTTTAAGAACACAAAAATGTTAGCAATTTAAAAATAAAATATATATCTCATATATCCCTGTAATATGGTCAGGAGTTTCTACGGGTTGCCAATATAACAATCCTCTATGAGTTGAAATAAAAAATTTGAGCTTTTATATAATTTAAAAAAGTTTTCTTATTTTTTGATTCCTAACTGAAATTAGAAGGATATAAGAGAGTAATTAGGAGGAAAAAGTGAGAAACAGATCGCCTTATCATTTAGATGGAGTTCCATCTTTAAAAGAAGCTATACCATTAGGATTACAACATGTCTTAGCAATGTTTGTAAGTAACATTACACCGCTTATAATTGTAGCTGGAGCTCTAGGGATCCCAGCTGAAACAAAGACCTTTCTAATTCAATGTACAATGTTTGTAGCAGGATTAAATACCGTGATACAAGCATATACTATTGGACCTATCGGAGCCAAATTACCTATCGTTGTGGGTACAAGTTTTGCTTTTGTACCAGTTGCCCTTTCTATTGGATTACAATACGGATATGAAGCTATTTTGGGAGCTGCCTTGGTTGGAGGAATTTTTGAAGCTTTCATTGGATTAATTATAAAGAAAATAAGAAGATATTTCCCACCAGTTGTAACTGGAGTTATTGTATTATCTATTGGATTATCACTATTACCAGTAGGTGTTTCAAATTTTGCTGGTGGAGTAGGAGCACAAGATTTTGGATCATTTTCAAATTTAGCCTTAGGAATGGTCGTTTTAATAACAGTTATTTATTTCAAACAGTTTACTAAGGGAATAACAAGTACCGGAGCTATGTTTATCGGAACAGTAGTAGGATTTATTGTAGCACTATTCATGGGAAAAGTTGATTTAAGTTCTTTATCAGATGCAGGATATTTTAACTTACCAAAACCATTTACATATGGTCTTTCATTTCATTTAGATGCCTGTTTAGCTATGATAATGATGTATATAGTTTCAGCTGTTGAAACAGTTGGAGACATGTCAGGAGTTACTATGGGAGGAGCTAACAGAGAGCTAGAAGATAGAGAGCTATCTGGTGGAATTTTAGCTGATGGAGTAGGTAGTTGTATAGCTGCTTGTTTCTCAATATTACCAACAACATCTTTTAGCCAAAATACTGGACTTGTTACCATGACAGGAGTTATGAGTAGGTTTGTTGTAGGTGTAGGAGCAGCATTTTTAATGTTAGGAGCTTTTATTCCAAAAGTAGGAGCTATTTTATCTGCAGTTCCAGCAAGTGTAATAGGTGGAAGTTTAGTAATGGTGTTTGCTATGATCTCTATTTCTGGAATAAATCTTATTACAAAGGAACCTTTAAAGGGAAGAAATGCTTTAATTCTTTCAGTTTCACTAGGATTAGGGTATGGACTTGGAAGTGTTCCAACAGCACTAAATCATTTTCCTGAGAGTATCAGACTTATATTTGGAGGATCTGGTATTGTAGTTTCAGGATCAATAGCAGTAATATTGAATATGATATTACCACCAGATGAAGAGATGAAAAAACATATAAAATTTGAGAAAAAAATAGAGGCATAAAAAATTTATATAATATTAGGAGGTCAGCTTTGTTTAGTTTTAAAAATTATTTAGCTGTGACAACATTAGAGGAAGCTTATAATGAGTTGTTAAAAAACAAAAAAAATATTGTATTAGGAGGAACTTCTTACCTTAGAATGGGAAACGTTTCTTATAATACAGCTATAGATTTATCAAACCTTACTCTTAACTATATAAGAGAAGAGGGGGAGTACATTCATATAGGAGCGATGACAAGCTTTAGAGATCTAGAAACAAATGAAATTACTCAAAAAATATTTGACGGAATTTTAGATAAATGTGTAAGAGGGATAATAGGAGTACAGTTTAGAACAAATGTGACTGTAGGAGCTACAGTTTTTTCTAAGTATGGATTTTCAGATCTAATTCCCACTTTATTAGCTATGGGAGCTACTGTTGTACTTTATAACGATGGAGAGATATCTTTAGAAGATTACCTAAAAGAAGAGGGACTAAGAAGAGATATTCTAGTAGAAGTAAAAATAAGAAAAGATGGAAGAGGATCATTCCAAAGTATAAGAAAAAGTAAAACTGATTATGCAATAACAAATGTTTGTGTAACTAAGACAGAAGCTGGAATAAGAGCTGCTATTGGAGTAAGACCAGGTAAGGCGGTTTTATCATATAGAGCTATGGATATTTTGAATAGTAATGAAATAACAGATGAAATTATTGATAAAGCGTGTGAAGCTATGGGTGAAGAGGTTACTTTTGGAAGTAACATGAGAGGGACAGGAGAGTACAGAAGAGCTGTTTCTAAAAACTTATTAAAGAGAGCAATTAAGGAGGTATTATAGTGCTTTTAACTCTTAATGTGAATGGAAGAAAAAGAGAGATTTCAATCTCAGCTGATGAATATTTATTAGATGTATTGAGAAAATTAGGGTATTTAAGTGTAAAAAGAGGGTGTGATACTGGTTCTTGTGGTCTTTGTACAGTTCTTGTAGATGATAAACCAGTATTATCTTGTAGTACTTTAGCTATAAGAGCTCAAGGGAAGAGAGTAACAACTATAGAAGGATGTCAAAGAGAAGCTGAAAAATTTGCTGAGTTTATGGCAGCAGAGGGAGCTGAACAATGTGGTTTTTGTGCACCTGGGTTTACTTTAACAGTTCTTGCACTAATGAAAGAGTTTGAAAATCCAACTGATGAAGAGATATTACACTACTTAAATGGAAATCTATGTAGATGTAGTGGATATATTTCACAACTTAGAGCTATAAAAAACTTTATGGAGGCTGAGAAAAAATAATGAAATTTGTAAATAAAGAGATGAAAAAAGTAGATGGAATTGGATTAATTACAGGAAAACCATTCTATACTGATGATTTAGTTGCAAATCAAGAGTACTTAATAATCAAACTTCTAAGATCTCCACATGCTTATGCTAAAATCAAGAGTATTGATACTACAATAGCTGAGAAAGTACCAGGAGTAGAGGCTATATACACATATAAAGATGTTCCTCAAACTATGTTTACATTAGCAGGGCAATCTTATCCAGAGCCATCTCCTTATGATAGAAAAATTTTAGATGAATATGTAAGATATGTAGGAGATCCTGTAGCTATAGTTGCTGGAGTAGATGAGCAAACAGTTGAGAAAGCTATGAAATTAATAAAAGTGGAATATGAAGTTTTAGAAGCTGTAGTAGATTATGAAAAGGCTTTAGACTCTCATGTATTAGTACATAAAGATAAAGCTCATACAAATTATGATAATATAGGATATGATCACAAAAGAAACTTAGCGTCTTCATATTTACAAGTAAAGGGAGATGTAGATAAAGGGTTTGAAGAAAGTGAAGTAATAATAGAAAATACATATTATACACAACCACAAATTCATGCTATGATGGAAACTTATAGATCAGCGGCATATTTTGATGTTTATGGAAGACTTACAGTAATTTCATCTACTCAAATACCATTTCATGTAAGAAGACACTTAGCTAGAGCTTTAGAGTATCCTAGTAGTAAGATAAGAGTTATAAAACCAAAACTTGGTGGTGGATTTGGAGGAAAACAAACTTCTGTTTGTGAGATTTATGCAGCTTTTGTAACATTAAAAACTGGTAAACCTTCAAAAATTATCTATACAAGAAAAGAGAGCCAAGCTTATTCAAATACAAGACATGGAATGAGACTTACGGTAAAAGTAGGATCGGATAGAGAAGGAAATATAAAAGCTATAGACATAAATGTATTATCAAATACAGGAGCTTATGGTGAACATGCTCCAACTGTTACATCACTTGTTGTATATAAGACCTTCCCTCTATATGCTAAAGTACCAATGAGATGTAAAGCTGATATAGTTTATTCAAATACTATGGTTGGAGGAGCATTCAGAGGATATGGAGCTACTCAAGGAACATTTGCTGTCGAGTCAGCAGTAAATGAGTTAGCTCATAAATTAGGATTAGATCCTACAGAAGTAAGAATGAAGAACTTAGTAGATCAATCAGAAACTGTAAGTGGAGATATCAAAAAATGTATTGAGATTGGTAAGGAAGCTTTCAACTGGAAAAATAGAGAAGTAATTGACATGGGAGATGGAAAAGTAAGAGCATCTGGAATGGCAGTAACTATGCAAGGTTCTGGAATAGCTGGAGTAGATACAGGTTCTGCTACAGTAAAATTCCATGATAGTGGAGATTTTACTTTAATGTTAGGTGTTACTGATATGGGACAAGGATGTGATACTGTTCTTACTCAAATGGCTGCTGAAATATTAGATGTACCTATGGATAAGATAATAGTTAATACAGCAGATACAGATACATCACCATATGATCCGGGAGCATATGCATCAAGTGGAACTTATGTTACTGGAAACGCTGTAATTATAGCATGTGAAAAAATGAAGAAAGAGATTGTTAAAGCTGCGGCTCAACTGATGAATAAAACTGAAGAAGAGTTAGAATATAAGGGAGAATATGTAGAAGCAAAAGATGGATCAACTCTTACCTTAAAAGAGATAGGAGTAAGAAGTATCTCTTTTGAAGGACAAAATCAAATTACAACTACAGGAACTTGGGGAGGAGAAACTTCACCACCACCATTTATAGCAAGTTTTGTTGAAGTAGAAGTAGATACCTTTACTGGAGGAGTCGAAGTATTAGATTTCTTATCAGTAGCTGATTGTGGAACACCAATTAACCCAGCTTTAGCAAAGGTACAAGTAGAGGGAGGAATAGCTCAAGGAATAGGGCTTGCACTTACAGAAGAGATCACTATAGATAAGAATGGAAAACTTTTACAAGATACTTTAATGCAATATAAGATACCTTCAAGAAAAGATGTTGGACCAAAGGTTAATGTTTTATTTAGTCATTCTAATGAGCCAACAGGACCGTTTGGAGCAAAATCTATAGGAGAGGTAGTTATTAACACAGCAGCTCCAGCAATAGCAGATGCTGTTTACAAAGCAACAAAAGCAAGAGTTAGAAGTCTACCTATAACAAGTGAAAAATTATTCTGGGAAATCTCTTCAAAATAATTGGAAGTTGTGATATAATATAAAAATATCATTAAATTTATGAGTTAAATATGGAGGCTTATTTTAAAATGGAATTACTAAAGGATTATATCTTAAACAATGGTAAAACTATTGGTTCAAAGATATTAAAAGTGGACAGTTTTTTGAATCATCAAATTGACCCTGTTCTTATGATGAAAATGGGAGAAGAATTTAAAAAGAGATTTGAAGGAGTAGAAATCAATAAAATACTAACGATTGAAGCATCTGGAATAGCTATTGGACTTGCTGCTGCATATGCTCTTAATGTACCATTAGTATTTGCTAAGAAAAAAGTACCTTCTACAATGTCAGATTTTTATACAACTAAAGTGTTTTCTTTCACAAAAAATCAAGAATATACAATCTGTGTAGGAAAAGATTTCTTACAGCCAGAGGATAAAGTATTAATAATAGATGACTTTTTAGCAATGGGAAATGCAGTTCTTGGGCTTAAAGAGTTAGTGGAGATGGCTGGAGCTAAGGTAATGGGAGCTGGAATAGCTGTTACAAAAGGTTTCCAAGGTGGAGAAAAACTACTTCAAGATAACGGAATTAGAGTTGAATCTTTAGCTGTTGTAGACTCTTTAGAAAATGGAGAAATCAATTTTAGATAAAAAGCTTGACAAGTTTTTAATATAGGTGTATTATAACATCATACAAAAAATTTAAAAGGAGATTATTATGAAGAGAGAATTTATTTTACTAAACTTAGCAACAATTCATCATCACCATCATGGGTAGAGAGTTTGTTTTGTGAAAGTTATTTCATAGATACAGACTCTGATTAGCATGCAAATTAAGAGTGTATCTATGATGGTAAAATAAGAGCTTCATAATTTTTAGTAAGACCATCTAGATGAATAGATGGTCTTTTTTATTTAATTAAAAGGGGGAATCAAAATGAAAAAAATAATAATATGTTTAATGTTAATGGTGAGTCTATTTGTAAGTTCTTCTGGAGCAGATAAGTCATTAGAAAATGTAAAAAAGAAAGGATATTTTATAGTTGGATTAGATGCAACTTTTGCTCCAATGGGATATAGAGATGAAAATGGAGAGATAGTTGGATTTGACATAGATTTAGCTAAAGAGGTTGCAAAGAGAATGGGAGTGGAAGCAAGATTTAAACCTTGTGAGTGGGATGCAATAATATTTGATCTAAGAAGCAAGAATATTGATATGGTTTGGAATGGAATGACAATAACTCCAGCTAGAGAGAAACAAGTAGCTTTCACAAAACCTTATCTTTCTGATAATCAAATAATATTTACAAAAAAAGGAACAGCTCCTGCAAAGGTTCAAGATTTAGCTGGCAAAGTAGTTGGAGTTCAATTGGGAAGCTCTGGAGCTCAAGCTGTAGAAGATAATCCGATTAGTAAGCAGATTAAAGAGGTAAAAAAATATGCTACTAACGTAGAAGCACTTATGGATCTAGAAGCAGGAAGATTAGATGCTGTAGTAATGGATGAGATATCAGGAAAGTATTACAATCAAAAAAAATCAACTTTAACTTATTCAGTTGAAACATTGGCAGATGAAAATTTTGGAGTAGCTCTTAGAAAACAAGATAAGGCTTTAGTAGATGAGATAAATAGATTATTAGATGAGATAAAGGCTGATGGAACTTTCGATCAAATAAAAAGTAAATGGATGGCTAATTAATAATTAAAAAGGAGATAAGGAATGGAAAATAATATTTTATTTATATTGCATGGACTTGGATTAACAGTTAAGTTATATATAGTTACGATGATATTCTCTTTACCATTAGGAGTTATATTATCACTAGGAAGAATATCAAAAAATTCAATTTTAAATAATGGAATACAAGTTTATACATGGGTATTTAGAGGAACACCTCTACTATTACAGTTATTCTTTGTATATTATGGACTACCTGTAATAGGAATAACTTTATCTCCTTTTACAGCTGCAGCTCTTACTTTTATAATTAATTATACAGCTTATTTTTGTGAGATCTTTAGAGGAAGTATATTAGGTATAGATAAGGGACAATATGAAGCAGCTAAGGTACTAGGGATGAGTTACTGGCAAACTATGGTAAGAATAATTATTCCTCAAGCCTTAATTACAGCTTTACCTCCTCTTGGAAACGAAGCAATAGCATTGATAAAAGATACATCTTTAATCTCAGCAATAGGAATGGCTGAAATCTTAAGAAACTCAAGAGAGATTGTAACGAGAGATTTTTCAATAACACCATTTATAATATGTGCTGGAATATATTTAATACTTTCAACAGTAGTTGTAATATTCTTTAAGAGAATGGAGAAAAAGGTGGTAATATAATGATTATAAAGATAAGAGATTTACATAAGAATTATGAAGGAAATATAGAGATTTTAAAAGGCGTAAACTTAGATATAAAAAAAGGTGAGGTAATATCTATAATAGGTGCTTCAGGAGGTGGAAAATCAACACTTCTAAGATGTATGATAGGTTTAGAAGAGATTGATAAAGGGAGTATAGAGACACCAGATAGACAAAAAATGGGAATGGTATTTCAATCGTTTAACCTATTTCCACATATGACAGCCCTTCAAAATATAATGGAATCATTAGTTGTAGTTGATAAGATGCCAAAGGAAGAGGCTAAGAAGATAGGACTGGAACTTTTAGAAAGAGTAGGGTTAAAGGAGAGAGCTAACTTTTATCCTAAAGCACTTTCAGGTGGACAAAAACAAAGAGTTGCAATAGCGAGAGCTATGGCTAAAAATCCAGAGGTTCTTTTATTTGATGAACCAACCTCTGCTTTAGATCCAGAGATGGTAAATGAAGTATTAAATGTAATTCAAAATTTGAAAGATACTACAAAGATGACGATGGTTATAGTTAGCCATGAGATAGACTTTGTAAATAAAATATCTGATAGAATAGTAGTTATGGAAAATGGAAATATTAAGGAGATAAGAGAGGTTTCAAAAAATAATAAATAATTATTTAATTATATTTTGAGTTTGAAATAAAAATAAGAATTGTTATATAATTTTAGAAGTTGATTAACCAAGCTTTATTTAACTGGGTTAATCAACTTCTTTTTAATAATATAAATTTTAAAGTTTTATGGCTAGTTTAAAGTTATTATCCTAATAATTCTAAAAAAGCTTCCATTCTTATTTTGATTTGTCCAAAATCAGCTTGAGAGTAATCTGTTTCTAAAGCTATATAAGGTATTTCTTTATCTTTAGTAACAATTTTTCTTATATTATAACTTTCCACAGCATAGGTATGACAAGCTTGTAATACTACCTCAACTACTCCATCTATTTTATACTCTTCAATTAGATTTTTTATGATATCTTCTCTACCCTTATTTGGACTCATAACTGAACAAGGAATATTTAAATATTTTTTAGCTAAAGCATCAATGGGATTTTCCTTTTCATCTACTAACTCTTCTAAATTTTTTATTCCACTACAGCTTTCAAAAGCTACAACTACTCCTCCTAACTCTTCTAAAGGTTTAACAACTTTTTCATAAACTCCACCTATTGGACAACCAGTTATAAGTATTCTAGGAGCAGATTTAGATATAGGTCCTTCATTATTTTTATGAACCTCTTTTAGATGTTCGATCATTTTAATTAATCTGTTATTTTGTTCCTCTTTGTTAAAAGTAAAATTAGCTCCTTCTAAAACTTTATAGATCTCATATCCCGATATTGGAGGAGGAACTAGTTTTCCAAGAGAATAGAACTCTTTTAAGATTTTTCTTTCTTCGTTACAAGATAATATACTATCTCTTAATTTTTCTTCAGTAATTTTAACATTAAATTTTTCTTCTAATCTACTTATTAATTTTTCAATCTCTTTTCTCCAAAGTTTTAGAGAATCTTCATCTTTCATATTAGGAAGATTCATTATATGAGTATCTTTTATCTCACCTAAAAGCTCATACATTTTTTTCTTTCCATCACAAGTAGTTTCACCAACAACTAAGTCGGAAAAATACATATATGGACACTTATCAGTTAAAGCAAATCCATAGCTTGCTTTAATTAAAGGGCAAAGATTTTTAGGAAGATGTTTTTCAGCTTCTGGAATAGTTTCATCATTTGAAGCACAAAGTGAAACTGGGTGAGCTCCAGCAGCATAAATTACCTCTTTCGGCGTATAAGTACAGAATACTCCAACTATATTTTCTCCTCTATCTTTCATCTCTTTTGCTTTTAAAAATCCTTGCCTTCTAGCATCGGAAAAAGCATCAAAATCTTTTGGTAAACTTTTCATATATTCTCCTTGTTTAAATTATCTATTTTTTATTTTTTTAGCTGTAAGAGCAGCTCCAATAGCTCCAGCATATCTAGCTAATTCACTATTTGAATAAACTTCTCCATTTAATGATTTACTCAATAGTTCTAAAATATAATCATTGCCACATAACCCACCTGTTAAAAAGAAAACAGAGTTTTTAGTATGTTTTTTACATAGAGAACAAACTCTTTCAATAACAGAGTTAACTACTCCATAAGCTATATTCTCCCTACTCTCTCCTCTTCCAATTAGACTTATAACTTCAGATTCAGCAAATACTGTACACATAGATGTTATTTTAGTATCCTTTCCTTTTTTAGAAAGTTCTATGAGTTCATTTATTTTTACTCCCAATATATTTCCCATAACTTCTAAAAATCTACCAGTTCCAGCAGAACATTTATCGTTCATAATAAAATCTGAAACCATTCCATCTTGTAGAGTAATTATTTTGGTATCTTGACCACCTATATCAATAACTGTACAATCTTTTTTGAAAAGATAAAAAGCTCCTAATCCGTGACAAGTTATCTCAGTAACTGTTTTATTAGCAAAGGGTATAGAAACTCTACCATACCCTGTTCCAACTATTTTGGTATCATCTTTCATATATCCCATTTCTGTTAATTTCTTTAAAATATTTTCAGAAGTTTCTACACAACTCCAACCAGTTGGCATAGTAAACTTATCTATTATTTTATCGGTATCCATTACAACTACTTTAGCTGCTGTAGAACCGATATCTATTCCTATAAAATACAATGTTCCTCCTTAAGTTTTCTAAGATACTCCCTTTGTTAAACCAGAAATTAGATACTTTCTAAATATAAAAGAGAATATCATAGGTGGTAATAATGTTAAAATTCCTGCTGCAGCTATTTGTCCATAAAGTATTAAATCCTTTGATGAAAACTCTGCTAATAGAACAGTGAGAGGTTTTACATCTCTAGAAGCTGCTAAAATTAATGGAAGTTGATATTGACTCCAAGCTCTTAAAAATATAATAAGCATTCCTGTTAAAATTATGGGATATACATTTGGAAGTAGTATTTTTATTATTACTTGAAATCTAGTACAACCATCAATAAGAGCCATCTCCTCAATTTCAATAGGAAACTCTTTAAAATAATTTGTAGTTATCCATGTAACCATCGGAAGAAAAGAGGAGATATAAATAATTGCTAGCCATCCTATACTATTCAAAAGATTAAATTTTGCAAAGAGTGTATAGAGAGGTATTATCGTAGTAAAAAATGGGATAATCATAGTTGAAAGAAGGATTCCCATAAAAATTTTAATTCCTTTTCTATACTTAAATCTTGCAAAGGAGTAACCACACATAACTGCTAAAGGTGTTCCAATAAAAACTGTAATTGAGCTTGTAAAAAGAGAGTTTTTCATGGCTAATAAAAAGTTAGTTCCTTCTCTTATATTTGGATTTAATAATTTTAAATAGTTTATAAAGCTGATATTTTTAGGAAAAAATACACTCATATCATTAAAAATATCTTTTTCAAAACTAATACTTATAATGAAACACCAAAGAATAGGAACCATTATAAAAATTAAAAAGATGATAACTGAAATACAGTAGACTATATTATTTTTATAATTTTTCATCTTTTTTCACCTTTTTTAAAAATCTTATATATAAAAATCCTAAAGCTCCTAAAATTATTGTCAACATATATGAGATTGCACTTCCATATCCGATATTAAAGAAGGAAAAAGTTTGATTATAATTATAGAGCATAAAGGGTTCACCTATTTTTCTAAATCCAACAAGGGCAACTACTTCATCAAATATATTTATTCCAGCTAAGATTAAATTAACTATAACAATTATAAATGAGGGTTTGAGAATAGGAAGTAATATATCCTTTATTTGATAAAAAGTAGATGCTCCATCTACTTGGGCAGCCTCAAAAATATCATCTGGAATAGCTTTAATATTAGCTAAAATAAGTATGCTACAAAAAGGAATAACTCTCCAAGAGAGTATAATTCCTAAAATTATCAGTGATATATATCTATTATTTAACCAGAGTATTGCTCCATCAACAATTCCTAAAGAATATAAAATTTTATTTATTAAACCAAATTCAGGATAAAATATAAATTTCCATATAACCCCATTCACAACTGGTGGAAGAGCCCAAGGGATAATAGCAACAGCAGTAAGAATATTACTTAATTTAGTATCTCTATTCAAAATTAATGCTATAGTAAAGCTTAGTATTGTTCCAACCACTAAAACTACTCCAATAATAACTCCTGTATTTATGAGAGTTGTATAAAAATCAAAGTTCTTAAATATTTCTATATAGTTTTGAAGCCCTATAATCTTTCTATCATAGGGCTTTGTAAGTTTATAAAACTGTAAACTATAAATTAAGGTGAGTAGTATTGGATAAAGTATCGTTAGAACTACTATAAAGACTCCTGGTAGTATTAGAACATATGGTAATACTTTATCTTCTCTTTTCATTAATCTTTAATAAGCTCCTGAATTTTTGAATCTATTTGGTTAACAGCCTCTTCAGGAGTAAGGTTCCCACTAGCCATACTATTTATAGCATTGTATATAGAGTTACTCATTTCAGCATAATAAGCTGGAACTCCATTAGGGAAAGGAGATTTAACAAGTATAGAAGTTTCCTTCATAGCACCAGAATTTTTTATTTCACCAGCATCAATAACTTCATTTAATACAGAAGTTCTAGTTGGAATAGCACTAATCTCTTTAAAGAAAGCTTTTTGAGTTTCTTTAGAAGTGTACCATTTAACAAACTCTTTAGCAGCTTCTTTATTTTCTGATAAAGAAGATACTCCTACAGCCTCTGTAAGAGCCATAGTTTGAGTAGCTTTACTATCTTTTCCTGGAGGTAAAATAACTTCGATTTCACCAATAGCTTTTGATTGATCAGGATCAACAGATCTAGCTATAAAAGATGTAGGTCCTACCATAAAAGCAGCATCTTTACTTAAAATTTGTCTATAAGTATCTAAACCATTCAAAGTTAAGTTAGCTGGATTAATAAGTCCTTTCTTTAACATATCATTGATAAAATTTAAAGTTGTTAAAGCATTTTCTCTATTTAGTGTACCATCATCATTAAATACTTTACCATCTCTTAGATAAGTTAGCCAAATAAATGAAGTCGTAGTAGCTTCATTTGCATTTAAAGGGAAAGTATATGGATATTTTAATATATTTTTCTCTTTAAGTATTTCCATATCTTTCATAACATCATTCCAAGTTTGAGGTTCATCTAATCCAGCTTGTTGATAAATCACTTTATTATAATATCCTATACGGAAATCATTTGCATATGGAATAGCTAAAACTCTATCATTCACTATAAAAGTTGATATACTTGGAATATCTTTAATATCTTCCTGTGATAATTCTATTGGCTCTAGCCATTGAGCATCTTCAAACTCACCAATCCAAGACCAGTCAACTTCAAAAACATCAGCTGCAGCTTTATTTCCACTAGCGGCAATAGCAATTTTATTTCTTATATCATCCCAAGAAACAGTTTCTATATTAACTTTAATTCCTTTTTCCTTTTCAAATTCAGCTAACATACTCTGCGGTGGTACTCCCCAATCAGGTATCATAAATGTTATCTCCTGATTTTTATTCTCTTTTACAGTTCCCTCATTTTTTTCTTTTGAACATCCAGTAAGAACTAAAATACCAGATAGTGTTAAAAATGTTGTTACCCAAAATTTTCTTTTCATTTTTCTAATTACCACTCCTTTTATTTTTGTTAGCTAGGAATAGTATAAGTTATATTTTTAGTAATGTCAATAAAAGAAGATAAAAAATAGTGTTTTTTTTTATTCTCTTTTTGGTTAGATTTATATCAATAAAAAACAAAAAATAAAAAAAGAGAAAATAATTAGTTACAATACTTACTAATAAAGTTGATCATAACATATTTTTTCCCTTTTTTATAAAATTAAATAATTTATTAATAAAATGGTGCTCCAGAGTGGAATCGAACCACCTACCTCTTGCTTACCATGCAAGTGCTCTACCTAATGAGCTACTAGAGCTAACTTATAAAAAGTATAACATAATTTTATATAAAATACAACTATTGTTCAAAAACTCCTAAATCTTTATTATCTATTAAAAGTTCTATTCTTTCATCATTGATAAGATAAAAATAATTTTCAATAAACCACTTTACTAATTCATTATCCCTTTTTACAATAGTTCCATTATCGATAAAAATATTAATAGTAATACCTTTAAAATATTTCAGTCCTAATTCAATATCTCTCTTTATCATCTCTTTAGTTTGTCCCTTGGTGCAGATAAGTAAGCATACAGAGTATACTTCTTTTCCAAGTTCAATTAGCTGATTTTCATTTAGAGTAAAATTTTTATTATAACCTTTTATTCTATATTCATTATCAAAGGTTTCTAGTCCCATTCTAAATCTAATGTCTATTCCTTCAAAATAGTTTCTAATCTCATTTAATCTTTTTGTATATCCGTAGTAAATTTCAAAATATAGAGTTTTAATATTTTTTTCAATAACTATTTTTTTTATTTCAGCTAAAGTTTGCTTAGGAAGTTCAAAAACAGAACCCGAATTTATAACTTCAAGTACCCCATATTCTCCTGTAATCTCTTTGAGTACTTCTAAGTTTACTCTGTTTATTTCATTTTCATCAATAGAATTATCTTCAATGTAGTTACAAAAGCTACACTTTCCATATTTACATGGGAAGCTTTTGAGTAAAACAATTTCTCTTTTATGTTTATTTTCAATTTTATTATATCTTATTCCCATACTTTATCCTTTCAATATTAAATTTAATGTAATATCTATTATATATTATTTTATAAATATCTTCAAATTTTTTTATTCTTAATAATAAATTGAAAGCATTATCTAAAATTATTTAGATATATCAAAATTTAAATTTGCAAATCCAAGATAAGCTGTACTGGTGAAAAGATAGATAATATTAGGATTGATAGGAGAAAACTTTATAAGTATATCTTGACCATTTAATCCTTTCAAAATAGAAGAAATATATTGAAAATTTTTAACTCTAACCTTTGAATCAGTTATTTTTCTAGTTGTAAGTTGTAAAAAGATATCCAATTGACGAATATATTTAATGCTATTTATTATATTATAATTTATAGAAAAAGCAAACTCTTTCTTTTGTAGATAAATATAATTACTCAAAAACTCCGTAAGTTTTACTAAAGTTAACTCATAATTATTTCTTTTATAAAAATCTTCAATATCATTTTTAATAAATTCAATGAATTTATATACCTCACTATTTTTAGTATAGTGCTCACTAATTTTTATCCCCAGTTTATTATATATCTCTTTTAAAATTTTTTTATTATTTATATTTTTTGAAGCAACTAAAATTTCTTTTGGAATAGTAAATTTATTATGTTTAATAGAAACCTTTAATATTCCTTCTCTGATGAAGCCTAAAAGAGAGTAAAAATTTGAAAAATAGTAATCGATTGCGAAATTTATTGGCTCTAGAGAGGCAGAATCTAACATAATAAGTAGCCTAGGTACAACTTTTTTATTAGAAAAGAAATCATCTACTAGTATATAAAGAGGAATATCAAAAACTAAATAACATTGATTTTCTTTTTTTATTTTTTCCATATATTTTACAGTAGTTTTATTAAAAAACTCATCTATGTTATTAACAATTCTATAAAAGGTTGCATAACTTATAGAAAAGGTTTCGGGAAAATTATCCTTACAATCACTATAGAGTTTTGTAATATTTGTTTCACCAGACTCTTTACATATATTTTTTATTTTTTCTAAGCTATCTTCATCTATATTTCTAAAGGAGTTTTTATCTTCTCTCTCTTTTTTTTCTAGTCCAAGCATTCCCTTTTTTTTATAGGCATTTACCCATCTTTTAAGAGTTGAATAGGAGATATTTTCCTCCAGTTCTATCTCTTTCAATTTTTTTTCCTTTTTTAAAAAAGGCTCAATTATTTTGAAACGAGTTATTTCTAATTCTTGTTCAGTTTTCATTAAATTTCTCCTATAACTATTGTCTTTATTATAATAAAATAATACACTATTTTTTAAAAAAAATCAATTCTAAATAAAAAAGGCTCAATTATTTTGAAAAAAATATTGACTTTTTTAAAAAACTAAGATATATTAATAGTGTCAAAAAATATAAATTTATGGAGGAAAATTTTTATGAAAATCTTCGCAGAAGTTCAAAAAATTGGAAAAGCTTTAATGACTCCAGTAGCTATATTACCAGCAGCAGGATTATTTTTAGCTTTTGGAAACAAGTTACACTTTACTCTTATGGAGCAAGCAGGACAAATAATATTTTCTAACTTACCTTTACTATTTGCAATAGGAGCAGCTATAGGTCTTGTAGGTGGAGATGGTATAGCGGCTTTAGCAGCAGTAGTAGCTATATTAATAATGAATACAACTATGGGAATTATGACTGATGCAGCAGCAGGAGTTGCAAGTGGAGACCTATCATATGCTATGGTATTAGGAATTCCTACTCTACAAACAGGAGTATTTGGAGGATTAATAGCAGGTATTATCGCAGCAATTTGTTATAAAAAATTCTATAAAACTGAATTACCAGCTTTCTTAGGATTCTTTGCTGGAAAAAGATTAGTTCCAATCATGACAGCAATATTAGCATTTTTAGTAGGATTAGCTATGCCAACAATATGGCAACCAGTTCAAATCGGATTAGCAAAATTATCTTTCTTAGCTAATGAAGTTAATACAAATGTGTCTACATTCATATTCGGAATAATAGAAAGAGCTTTAATCCCATTCGGATTACATCATATATTCTATGCACCATTCTGGTATCAATTTGGAGAGTACACAACTAAAGCTGGTCAAGTAGTACAAGGAGACCAAACTATATGGTTTGCAATGTTAAAAGATGGAGTTCACTCATTTTCATCATCTACATATCAAGGAGCTGGAAAGTTCTTAACTGGAAAATTTGTTTTCATGATGTTTGGATTACCAGCAGCAGCTTTAGCTATGTATCATGAAGCTAAGCCAGAGAATAAAAAAGTAGTTGGAGGAATTTTATTCTCAGCAGCTTTAACAGCTTTCTTAACAGGAATTACTGAGCCATTAGAGTTCTCATTCCTATTTGTTGCTCCAGTTTTATATGGAATACACTGTTTATTTGCAGGACTTTCATTTATGTTAATGAACTTATTCCAAGTTAGAATTGGAATGACTTTCTCAGGTGGATTAATAGACTATGTAGTATTTGGAGTATTACCAGGTACAAGTGGATTTGAAACAAGATGGTATATGGTTATAATAGTTGGAATTTTCTTCTCTATAATCTATTACTTTGGATTCAGATTTGCAATTAGAAAATTCAATTTAAAAACTCCAGGAAGAGACGAAGCAACTTCAGAAGGTGGAGAAGCTCAAGCAGTTGAAGGAGATGCTTTAGCAGTAGGAGTTTTAGAAGCTTTAGGTGGAAAAGAAAACTTAATATCTTTAGATTCTTGTATCACAAGATTAAGAGTAGAAGTTAAAGATACAACTATAGTAAAAGATGCTGATCTTAAAAAATTAGGAGCTTCAGGAGTGTTAAAAGTTGGAGCTCATGGAGTTCAAGCAATATTTGGATCAAAAGCACAATTCATTTGTAACGATTTAAAGAAAATGACTGGAATTTAATAAGAAATTTTAGTTAATGTCATATGGGTAATTTAATAAGGGTGGGAAAAAGGTTGTAATATACAGCCTTTTTTCTTTTATATAAAAAAGTATTAAATTTATAAAATTTAGTGTTATAATTAAATTATTCAAAAAAATTGGAGGATGAGAATGAGATATCTTATGCATAATAGAGAAGCTTCTTTGAAGCTTGAAAAAAGAATAAAGGATTATTTTCTTAAGATAAAAACTATAGAGATTAAGATAAATTTTTTAAATAAGGAGTATATAGGTATTATTGATGTAGAAAGCTTTAGATGGTTAAGCAATTTTGACTGTTTTAACTGTTTGACCAATTGTTGTGTGCAGTTCCCTTATAATTTTAACTCTAAAGCTAGAGAGGTAATATTAAATAATTTAAAAGAGTATAATGAGTTAACAAAAGCTGTTTCTATTATGAAAGAGGAGGGAATGACAGAAAAAGAGATAGAGGAATCTATAAAATTAGATGATATGCTTATTCCAAAAGAGTTTGAAGAAAAGGTGTTTGATAGATGTACTTGTTCTTGTGTTTACATAGATAGAAGTCTTTGTGCTTTACATAAAATATGTATAGATAAGGGAATGACACTTGAAGAGATTATTGATACAAAACCTTTTTGGTGTTCAATTTATCCTTTAGAAATGATAGAAGATGGAAATAAATTGTATATTTTTGTCCCTACTCAAGGAAATAATTTTCTTTCAATGAATGACTGTGATTTCCCTTGTATGAATATAGAGAAAGCAAAATCTCCATATTTTAGAAGAGAGAATCCAATAGGATTTAAGATTGGTGAGTATAAAGCTTTTATAGAGAATTATTATAGTGTATTAAATTATATATTCGGAGATGAATTTACTGAAAAAATATTAGAAAAGTTAGAGATAACTATAGAAAAGATAGAAGATGAACAGTATATAAAGAAAAGATAACTAAATAGTTACCAATAAAATATAAAGAGGGAGATTCTAACTGAAGTATTAAAATTTCCCTCTATTTATTTTTTATTTTTTTATTTTTTCGATAGTAATACCCGTAAAGCCGTAAAAGGCTGATATTACAGGAGATATAAGATTAAATAGGCAATAAGGTACATATATCCATGGACCTATACCTAAAGCCCCCATCATAAAGGCACCACAAGTATTCCAAGGTATAAGAGGTGAAGTCATTGTTCCTGAATCTTCTAAAGCTCTAGAAAGATTTTTAGGAGCTAATCCCCTCTTTTCATAACTTTCTTTAAACATTCTACCTGGAATAACTATAGAAAGATACTGATCTCCTGCAACAGAATTTATAAATATAGGAGTTAGAAGTGTAGCTAATATTAATTTACCAGTAGTATCAGCAAACTTTAATATCTCTTGAGCTATTCTTCCAAGCATTCCAGATTTTTCCATTATTCCACCAAAGGTCATTGCACATAAAATAATAGAAACTGTCCACATCATAGAGTTTAGTCCACCTCTATTTAGAAGCTCATCAACCATAGGGTTACCAGTATTTCCATTGAAACCATAATGAAGAGAGTAAAGAGCTGTTTTTAAAGAAGCTCCCTGGAATAGTATTCCAGCTCCACCACCAATTAAGGCACCAGCAAAAAGTCCTGGAATAGCAGGGACTTTCATAACAACCATTCCTATAACAAAAACAGGAATCAATAAAAGAAATGGGCTGATATTAAATGAGTTAGAAAGAGCACTTAATATCTCATTAACCTGAACAGTATCCACCTCTCCACTAGAACTATATTTTATACCTAATATTATAAATCCTATCAATGTAAAAATATATGAAGGTATAGTAGAACAAAGCATATGTTTTATATGATCAAATAATGTTGCACCTGCCATAGCTGGGGCTAATGTTGTTGTATCAGACATCGGAGATAATTTATCACCAAAATATGCTCCAGAAATAATAGCACCTGCTATAACTGGTCTAGGAAGTCCTAAACCTTCTCCAATTCCTACTAAAGCAATTCCCACCGTAGAAGCTGTACTCCAAGAACTACCGGTAGCAAGAGAAACAATAGAGCAAATTATAACTGTAATAGGTAAAAATACTAACGGATTTATTATTTTTAAACCATAGTAAATCATAGAAGGAACAATTCCTGATAGAATCCAACTTCCAATAACCATACCAATTATCATAAGAATAAGTATAGCTCTCATAGACATTTTGATAGTTTCAACTACTCCATCTTCTAACTCATCCCAAGTGGAATATTTACATATCAAAGCAACAAAACCTGCAAACATAGCAGAAATAAAAATTGGTATATGTACTTCTAGTTTAGCTATCTGTACTGAATAAAAAAGTATTATTACTAAAAATATTATTGGTAATAATGCACAAGAAAGGGATACTTGTCTCTTTTTCATTTCTTATTTATCAACTCCTTTGATTAAAATATTTTTTTTAACAATTTAATATACTTTACATTAGAGAAAAAGTCAATATTTTTTTAAAAATTATTCTAGAATACAAGAATAGACCTCACTTCTAAATTATTTAGAAGTGAGGTCTATTCAAATTAATATTAAAATTCATAAGAACTAGTTTCAGTTTCACCTTTGATTTTTTTCTCTACAGCTCTTATTAATCTAGGAATAGGCCACTCTTTATCCTCTTCCTTTTTTTCCTGTTTAGTATATATTCTAGTAAGTTCTTCTTTATAGGCAAAAGCTTCACCTTGATATTCCTCTATTGGCTTAACAGGATACTTTTTTAATCCCGGATAAGTTTTATCTAGAATTTTATTCCATTCATCTATTTGATCTTTATGAAGAGATAGGAAGAAATCAATATCACCACTGAATTTAATCTCTTTTACAATATCTCCAACTTCTAATTTTTTTATTCTTTCAAAGTCAATATCACTTACATATTCACCAAAAATAGTATGTTTTCCATTTAACCAATCAGCAGGATAAAGTGTCATAAAAAATTGAGAACCACCAGTTCCAGGTCCAGCATTAGCCATAGCTAACATTCCCTGTTGAAAGAAATCTAGCCATTCAACATATTCATCAGGAATAGAGTAACCAGGACCACCAGTTCCGGTACCTGTAGGATCTCCACCTTGTACTACAAAGTTTTCAACAGCACGATGTATTTTAGTATTATTATAATATCCTCTTTGTGCTAAGTTTATAAAGTTTGCTACAGTAATAGGAGCTGCTTCTGGATAAAGATAGAATGTAATATCTCCTTGAGTAGTTACAAATGTCGCTCTAATATCATTATATTTAGCAGCTTGCTCTCTTTTAGCTATTTCTTTTAAACTAGTACAAGAGAAAGTAGAAAAAACAAGAATTAACATAAGTAAAAATTTAATCGATCTCTTCATTGTTTTAGTCCTCCCAAATTTATTATTTAATAAATTATACTATAATTTTTTTTATTTTCCAAGAGTTTATTTTATTAAATACTTTTGTAAGCTCTTTGTAGATAACGTAAGAATTATAGATATACCAATTAGTAAAACTGATAAAGCATTAATAACAGGAGAAACTCCCAATCTAATCATAGAATAAATTCTTAGAGGTAGTGTAGAGGAACCAGGTCCAGCTACAAAGAAAGTAGTTACAAAATCATCAAAGGAAAGAGTAACAGCAATTAAGAAACCAGATATAATTCCAGGAAGTATTGCTGGTATGATTACCTTTGTAAGAGCTTGCCACTCTGTTGCACCAAGATCATAGGCAGCTTCTACTATAGAATAATCAAATTCTTCTAATCTTGATAAAATTATAAAAAGTACAAATGGTATATTAAAAGTAGTGTGTGCAATAAATATAGTAGTTAGCCCTAACTCAAATTTTATAGTTGCAAAAAGGATAAGTAGGGAAACTCCTAAAATAATTTCAGGAATAACAAGTGGAATATAAGTTAAAGTTTGTAAATATTTTTTTCCTTTAAAATCATACCACTGTAATCCAATAGCACCTAAAGTTCCAATAATAGTAGAAGTAAGTCCAGAGATAATAGCAATTACTACACTATATCTAAAGGCTTTCCAAATATTATCAGAATACATAAAAAGTTCTTTGTACCATCTTAAAGAAAATCCTTTCCATACCATAGATTTTCCATTATTGAAAGAGTAAACAATCAATATTACCAATGGAATATAGAAAAATAACATTGAAAGTATAAAAAAGAATAATGAAGTTCTTCTTTTATTCATCTTCAGATATCACCTCTACCTTTGTTTCTTTAGTACTGATTTTCATAAATATAAGTATCGCTATTGATGTTACAAGTATCAATGCCCCAGATATTGTAGAGGCAAGAGGCCAGTTTCTAGTAACAGTAAGATGTTGAGCTATTATATTTCCTAACATAGTTGCCTGTGTTCCACCAACAAGCTTTGGAACAGCATAAGAACCTAGAGCTGGAATAAATGTAAATAATACAGCAGTTATAATTCCAGGTTTTATATTTGGTATAAATACTTTAAAGAAAGCCTCTCTGTTTGTTGCCCCCAAATCTCTAGCAGCCTCCATAAGTGAAAAATCAAATTTTTCAATAACAGCATATAGAGGTAAAATAGCAAAAGGTAAGCTTGTATAAACTGAGATTAAAATAACAGCACTGGTATTATATAAAAATTGTAGTGGAGCATCAATTAATCCAAGCTTTATTAGAATATTATTAAGAAAACCATTATTTCCTAAAACTGCTATCCACGCATAAATTCTTATAAGAAAATTTGTCCAAAATGGAATAATTACAAGGAATAAAAGTTCCTTTTTGTACTTTGATCTTGCTATATAATAAGCTGTAGGTAAAGATAAAAGTACAGTAAATATAGTGACCATAATAGAGATATAAACTGTTTTAAATAGTATAGTCAGAAAAATTTTATCAGTGAAGATGTAGAAGCTAGCAAAAGATAATTCTAGTTCTACACCACCATATGTTCCTTTTTTTAAGAAAGCGTATCCTAAAACAACTGCCATAGGAATAGCAAAAAATACTACTAACCACAATGCAATGGGAAGAGTATAGTATGAACCAAGTTTACTTTTCTTCACCAGATATCACCTCTACTAAGAAACCGTCATCAGCATCCCAAGCTATATAAGCTTCTTCGTCCCACCAAATAGCTCCTTCATCATTATCATCAAAATAAACTGCATGTTGCTTAAAAACTTTAAAAGTAAGTTCTTTATCATTATTTAAGAATACAAAATACTTACTTTGGAAACCAGAATATATCAATTCATTAACATATACTCTTAATACATTTATTTTCTCATTTTCATTAACAGCTTTTGGCATTGATTTAGAAAGTTTAATTTTTTCAGGTCTAATGGAAACTTTTACTTTATCCCCAACTTTTACAGATTTATCCATTTCAAATACTAAGCTTCCTAATTTTTCATTATGAAGTTTAGCAAATTCTTTATCTATAATTTCAGTTACAACTCCATCAAAAAAGTTATTTTCCCCAATAAAATCAGCTACAAAAGAATCAGCTGGAGATTCATATACTTCTGCTGGAGTTCCTACTTGTAGAATCTCTCCTTTATTCATAACGGCTATTCTATCTGATATAGAAAGTGCCTCTTGTTGATCATGAGTTATAAATATAAATGTAATTCCAACCTCTTCGTGAATTAAGTCTAGTTCTATTAATAGATTTTGTCTTAACTTAGCATCTAGAGCAGAAAGTGGTTCATCTAGAAGTAAAAGTCCAGGTTTATTAATTAGTGCTCTAGCTATAGAAACTCTCTGCTGTTGTCCACCTGAAAGTTGATTTGGCATCTTATTAATATGTTCTGATAATCCTACTAATTTTACAAATTTTTTAACTTCACTATCGATAGTGCTCTCATCTATTTTTTTTAGTCTCAGTGGAAAAGCCACATTCTCATACACAGTTAAATGAGGGAAAAGGGCATATTTTTGGAATATTGTATTAACATTTCTCTTGTTAGGTGGTAACTTTGTAATGTCTTCATCACCTAAATATATAACTCCACCATCTGGTTCAGTAAATCCTGCTATCATTCTGAGCAAGGTGGTTTTACCACATCCTGAAGGTCCCAAAATAGAAAAAATCTCTCCATCTTTTATATCTAAATTGATGTTTTTCAACACTTGAACTCCATCATAGCTTTTAGTAACATTTTTAATTTTTATGTCTTTTTTCAATTTCATACCTCCATTACTCAGAATTATTATTCAATTCTTTTAGTTTAATAATATATTTTTTTAATCACTCTTAAAATTATAACATAGATTATAAAAAATGAAAAGAGATAATATTAAATTATCTCAATACTATCTCCCTCTTTAACTTTTCCACCTTTTATAACTCTTGTAAATATTCCCTCTCTTGGCATGATACAATCTCCAACACTATGATAGATTGCACAATGTGAATGGCACTCTTTTCCTATTTGTGTAACTTCTAATATAGCTTCATTATTTATAATTAATCTAGTTCCAACAGGAAGTTTGGCACAATCCATACCGTCTATTATAAGATTTTCTCCGAAATCTCCATCAACAACATTTCCACCTCTAGCTATAAAATCGGTAACTTTTTCTTTAGAAAGTAAACTTACTTGTCTATGCCAATTTCCAGCATGAGCATCTCCTTCTAATCCGAAGTTTTCTATTAACACTCCTTCGTGAACATTAATTTTTTGAGTTCCTTTTCTCTCACTGATACATACTGCTACTATTTTTGCCATTTTATCCTCCAATTCTATTCATATATCTTTTATCAAAGTTTTTATCCTCTTCTTTTTTTTCCATATTATGTTTATCAGGTTTGTTCTCAAGTGCCTGTAAAATTTTCTTTTTTATTTCCTCATTTGAAGAGCCATTTCTTAGAAGCTCTTTTAGATTTAAACCACTACTCCAATGTAGGCAAAGTTTCAAAAATCCTTCAGGTGTAACTCTAATTCTATTGCATTGTTCACAAAAATTATGAGATATTGGAGTAATAAATCCAATACAACCAATCCCCTTCTCCGTTTTGTAATATTTAGCAGGTCCAGAACCAATTCTTTTATTAAATGGAGTCAAACTCCTTTCTTTTGAGATAAGAGATAAAACTTCATCATTTGAAATGGGTAAAAACTCTTTACCTAAACCGATAGGCATGAGTTCGATAAATCTGACATCTATTGGATATTTTTCTGTAAGATTTACAAAGTCCATAATTTCACTATCATTTTTTCCTTTGACAAGAACAACATTCAATTTAATTCTTTTAAATTTTAAAGCTATAGCTTTGTGGATAGAATTTAAAACTTTATTTATATCTCCACCACCAGTAATATCTCTATATAGATCAGCTTTTAAAGTATCAAGACTAATATTTAAACTTTGAATTTTTTTGTTGCTTAAAAACTCGAGTTCCTCTTTGAGTCTAATTCCATTTGTAGTAATATTAATCTCTTCAATTCCAGAAATATTATTAATATTTTCTACAATTTCACGAAAATTTCTTCTTACAAGTGGTTCACCACCTGTGATACGAAGTTTTTTTATTCCAAGTTCTGAAAAAATTTTTACCAATCTTTCAATCTCATTTGATGATAATAATTCATCTTTTGGTAAGAATACTATATCTTTATTTCCCATACAATATTTACATCTAAGATTGCATCTATCAGTAATAGAGAGTCTTAAATAGTCAATATTTCTATTTAATTTATCTTTCATTTTATCCTCTTTCTAATTTTTTTATCCTCCTTTAATATAGCACATTTATAAAAATATTTCTATATAAAAAATTAAGTTGACATATTTTATAAACTGGATTATTCTAAAAGAAAGGAGTTAAAGTTAAGGGGAGTGAAAAAATGTTAAATATTAATGAAACTGTAGTGGTTGTTAGAGGTGGAGGAGATATTGCCACTGGAAGTATTCAAAAACTATATAGAGCGGGATTTAAGGTTTTAGTTTTAGAGATTGAGAAGCCATCTGCTATTAGGAGAGAGGTTGCCTTTTGTGAAGCTGTATATGAAAAAGAGATGATAATAGAGGGAGTAAAGGCAAAGTTATGTTTTACTTTGGAAGAGATAGAGAGATGCTGGAGCGAAAAAAATATACCAATAATTATTGATCCACAAGGGAAAATTATAAAAAAAATAAAACCACAAGTAGTTATAGATGCAATTTTAGCTAAAAAAAATTATGGAACAAATAGAGGAATGGCTCCTATTACCATAGGACTTGGACCTGGATTTATAGCTGGAGATGATGTGGATATCGTAGTTGAAACTATGAGAGGACATAATTTAGGGAAACTTATTTTTGAAGGAAAACCAATGGAAAATACAGGAATACCTGGAATCATAAAAGGAGTAGGAAAAGAGAGAGTTATATATAGTCCATGTAAGGGAATTGTAAAAAATATATCTAAAATAGGTGATATGGTAGAGAAAAATCAAGTTATAGCAACAGTAAATGGGGTAGATGTATTGGCTACTATAAGTGGAGTTTTAAGAGGGCTTATTAGAGATGGATACGAGGTTCCAGAAAAATTTAAAATGGCAGATATAGATCCGAGAGAAGAGGAGCAAGCCAACTGTTTTACTATTTCAGATAAGGCGAGGGCAATAGGTGGAGCAGTATTAGAAGCTGTTCTATATTTAAAACATCAAAGAGATATATAGAGGTGAAATTGAATGGAGTTAAATATTCTGAAAAAAATAGAGGAAAAATTATCTCAAGGGGAGAGAGCTGCTTTAGTTACTGTAACTGAAGCAACTGGATCTACCCCTAGAAAAAGTGGAACAATTATGGGTGTATTTAAAAATGAGCTGATGGGGACTATTGGTGGTGGAAAGATTGAAAGTGTTGTTATAGATAAGGCAAGGGAGCTTTTAGAAACGGGAAAAAGTGAGGGATTTGAATATAATCTTACAACTACAGATGAGCTACAGATGAATTGTGGTGGAACTATGAAAGGTTATATTAAAATTTTTTCTCCCTTTCCGAAACTGCTAATTTGTGGAGCTGGACATGTTGGACAAAAAATTTTTAAAGTAGCTAAAACTCTTGATTTTGATTTGAAAATCATTGATGACAGAGAGGAATTAAAGTTTGATATACCTGAACTTACTTTAGGAAAATTTAAAGATATCTTGACAAAAGAGAGAATAGATGGTAATACTTATATAGTGATTGTAACAAGAGGTCATCTATTAGATGAAGAAGTATTAAATTTAGTAAAGGATAGAGGAGCTAAATATATAGGTATTATTGGTAGTAGAAGAAAAATTACAACTTTAAAGGAGAATTTAGAAAAATCCGGAGAGATTAAAGATAATATATATGCTCCAATAGGTTTAAAATTATCTAACGGAACACCAGAAGAGATTGCCATTGAGGTATTAGCAGAAATTTTAAAAATAAAAAATAATGGAGAATTAGTTCATAGAACAATTATATAGTTAAGCTAAAAATCTTTATAAAGAATAAAGATTTATATAAAGTATATTAAATTTTAAGTAGGAGGAATAAAAAAATGAATAAAGTAATTCACACAGAAAAAGCACCAGCAGCATTAGGACCATACTCACAAGCTATAGAAGCTAATGGAATGTTATTTGTATCAGGACAAATTCCGTTTGTACCAGAAACAATGACATTAGTATCAGATGATGTAAAAGCTCAAACAAGACAATCATTAGAAAATGTAAAAGCGATAGTAGAAGCAGCAGGATACTCAATGAAAAATGTAGTAAAAGCAGGAGTATTTATAAAAGATATGAATGATTTTGCAGCAATAAACGAAGTATACAATGAGTATTTAGGGGATGTAAAACCAGCAAGAGCTTGTGTAGAAGTAGCAAGATTACCAAAAGATGT
>JAHLFN010000014.1 GCA_018883725.1 Candidatus Fusobacterium pullicola
AAATATATTGACTGAAGGTCTAAGAATAAAACAAGCAGTCTAAAAATAAAAAGAACCGTAGGAACTACGGGGTTAGCTTGGTAAATATAGTTGGCTAACAAAAGCAACTACTTCCCAAGAAGAAGCTCCCATTTCAAAAATTACAAAGTAATTTTAAGTGGGAGAGGTTCACCTGTGGAGCTAATAGAAGAGGTATTTGGAGTGAAGTGTTATATTGGAAAAAATCCACTAAATAATAAGTTACATATCTCTTATATGCCTACTCATTATCATATAGATGGGGTGGGAAGTGACCATTTTCATGAGAATGGTTTTACAGGAGAGCACACTCATAATTAATTATCAAATTGTAAAGAAAAAACACTTGACAGTTTTAGTATAATCTTATATAATATGCTGGTGATATAATGGAATTAGATGAATTTTTAGAGGTATCTACTCTATTGGATTATTATAGAAACTTGTTAAGTGATAAGCAAAAGGAATACTTAATAAATCACTTTGAAGAGGATCTATCTCTATCGGAGATAGCCAAAAATAATGGTGTAAGTAGACAGGCTGTATATGATAATATCAAAAGAGGGATAAAACAACTGAGAGAATATGAAGAAAAACTAGGATTTCACAAAAGAGAAAAAAAATTATACAGTGAACTTTTAGAGTTGAAAGATAATTTTAAAATTGAAAAACTAGATGAGATAATAGAAAAGCTATTTTAGTTGAGGTGAATATGTTAGATAATTTAGGTTCTAGATTTCAGGAGATATTTAAAAAAGTTAGAGGACATGGAAAACTAAGTGAAAGTAATATAAAAGAAGCTCTTAGAGAGGTTAAAATGTCTCTTCTAGAAGCTGACGTTAACTACAAAGTTGTAAAAGATTTCACTGCAAAAATTCAAGAGAAAGCTATTGGAACAGATGTCCTAAAGGGAATAAATCCAAGTCAACAGTTTATAAAAATAGTAAATGATGAACTAGTAGAGCTTTTAGGTGGAACAAATGCTAGACTTACAAAGGGAGTTAGAAACCCCACTGTATTAATGTTAGCAGGATTACAGGGGGCAGGAAAAACAACTTTTGCAGCAAAGCTAGGAAATTACCTAAAAAAACAGGGTGAAAAGGTTTTAATGGTAGGAGCTGACGTATATAGACCAGCAGCTATTAAACAGTTACAAGTCTTAGGAGAGCAAACAGGAATAGAGGTTTACTCTGAAGAAAATCACCAAGATGCTGTAGGAATTTGTGAAAGAGGACTTGCAAAGGCTAAAGAATTAGGTTCTACTTATATGATAATAGATACTGCTGGTAGATTACATATAGATGAAAAGCTTATGGATGAGTTAAAGGAGATAAAGAGATTAACAAGACCACAAGAGATTCTATTAGTAGTAGATGCTATGATCGGACAAGATGCTGTAAACTTAGCAGAGTCATTTAATAATGTTCTTAATATAGATGGTGTAGTACTAACAAAACTAGATGGAGACACTAGAGGAGGAGCTGCTCTTTCAATAAAAGCAGTTGTAGGAAAACCTATAAAATTTGTAGGAGTTGGAGAGAAAATTGATGATATAGAACTTTTCCATCCAGAAAGACTTGTTTCAAGAATTTTAGGAATGGGAGATGTTGTATCACTAGTTGAGAAAGCTCAAAGTGCTATAAATGAAGAGGATGCTAAATCACTAGAGGAAAAGATAAGAACTCAAAAATTTGATTTAGACGATTTCTTAAAGCAATTACAAAATATTAAAAAACTAGGTTCATTAGGAAGTATCTTAAAAATGATACCTGGAATGGGACAGATTGGAGATTTAGCTCCTGCTGAAAAAGAGATGAAAAAGGTAGAGGCAATAATTCAATCGATGACAAAAGAGGAAAGAAAGAAACCAGAAATTCTTAAGGCAAGTAGAAAGCAGAGAATTGCTAAGGGAAGTGGAACAGAGGTAGCTGATGTAAATAGACTTCTAAAGCAATTTGAACAAATGAAAGCTATGATGAAGATGTTCAGTGGTGGAAAGATGCCATCATTACCTTCAATGGGTGGATTTAAAGGTGGAAAATTCCCATTTTAAAAAAGTAAATAAACAAAAGATTAAAATATAAATAATAATAAAAGGAGACGTGAAATTTATGTTAAAATTAAGATTAACTAGATTAGGAGACAAAAAAAGACCTTCTTATAGAATCGCAGCTATGGAAGCATTATCAAAAAGAGATGGTAAAGCAGTTGCTTACTTAGGAAACTACTTCCCATTAGAAGATTCTAGAGTAGTATTAAAAGAGGAAGAAATAGTAAAATTCTTATTAAATGGAGCTCAACCAACTAGAACTGTAAAATCAATATTAGTTAAAGCTGGAGTATGGGCAAAATTCGAAGAAGCTAAAAAAAGATAATTGATTTAGGTGCTTAGAAGACTGTTACAAAGGTAGCAGTCTTTTTTTCTTTGAAATGAAAATAAAAAAAGATGATAATTTTACATTAGAGGTGTGAAATGAAAAATATAGCCTAAATATAAAGGCTCTTTGTCAAATGGTGTTGGTAAAAAACAAATAAATTTTTATATAGCTCCAGTGGATTTTCCACTGGAGTTATTTTGTTACCAATAATTTATTAGCTATTAAAATTCTTGCTCTGAAGTGATAAAAACTTTTATAACCATAAGCACTTCTTTTTAATGTCTTTATTTTTCTATTGATTCCTTCTATTAATCCATTATTATAGTTATAATTTAAACTATTTTCAATATACTCTAAATATTTTTTAAATGTTTTTAATGAAGTTTTCATCAAAGTATTAGAAAGAGAATAGAATTCTCCAATTATTGCTTTAAATTTATTAAATTTTCTATCTTGAATAGAGATTAAAATTTCTTGATAAACCTCATAAGCTATTTTTAGTTCATTATTTTGCGATAAAATTATATTAACTATTTCCTCTTCTGAAAATATTGAATAATCAAACATTCGCCCTCTGTTAATTCTTTCATTTTTTAATTTTAAACAATTTTTTAAAAGAAGAGACCAAAATTTTTTTAATTTATTATAGTATCTTTCATTACTACTCTTATATTGATTCATTATTCTAACTCTTGTTTTATTGAAACTTCTATTAATTAATTGAACTAAATGAAATCTATCTAAAGAGATTTTAGCATTTGGAAAAAGTGCTTTAATCAACTGAATATATGGTTGATAAATATCAATTACAATATGTTTAACTTTTTTTCTAATTTTTAAAGGAAAACGAGAAAAATATTCCTTTAAATAGGATAAGCGCCTGTCCGGTAAGATATCAATAATTCTTCCAGTATTTGCATCACAATAGATAAAAGCCATAGAGCCTTGACAATCTTTAGTAGCTTTAAATTCATCAAAACATAAAGCTTCTGGTAAAAAATATTTGCTAGGTAAATGCTCTTTGAAAAAAGAGTTAATAATTCGATTGACTGTACTAGAGGAAACGTTAAAATTAGAAGCAATATCTTTTTCAGAAATATTTTTCTGTAATTCAAGAGTAATAGCTAATTTAATATCATTAGAAATACAGCAAAATTTATTAACAAAAGTAGTTTCTGCGCTGAAAGACTTAGAGCAATTTTTACAAAGAAATCTTTGTTTTTTCAATCTTAAAAGAGAGTTAAAAGCAGCTATTTTTAAAAGTTTAATATTAGAGATTTTATATCCCCATTTGATAATATTTTTACTTTGACAGTGAGGACATTCATGAGGTGAATAAGTAAGTTTAGCATGAATAATTTTATGATAAGTACCTTTAAAAAGTTCAGTTGTAACCTCATCCTGAAGTAAAGAAATATTTTTATCTT
>JAHLFN010000015.1 GCA_018883725.1 Candidatus Fusobacterium pullicola
TCTCCTTTTTTAATTTTTAAATTAATTGACATGTTGTCTATAAATATATTATAATCTTAAATATAAAATTTCTACAATTACAATTATTAAAAAAATGTATTTTTATTTACATATTTTAAAATATGTAAATATTTTTGAGGTAAAAATGAAAAAAAGAAAAAATGATATAAGAGCTAAGTATACTTGTAGATTAATTAAAGATACGTTTTTAGAATTATTAGAAAATATATCTTATGAAAAATTGAATATTTCAATAATCTGTAAAAAAGCTAAAATAGCAAGAGCAACATTTTATTTACACTATAATAATCTTAATCAAGTTTTAATAGAAGTTTTAGATGACGCTTTAGAACTAACAGATAATATTAATAATAAAAATTTAAATGAATCGGACAAAGAACCACTATGTCAAAAATCAATAACTTCAAAATATCAAGTACTCTTTAATGATTTTTATCTATCTAATTATATTGCTAGTAGATTATATAACTATGCAAAAAAAGACAGTATAAAAAAATTTATGAAAAATTATAATTTAACAGAATATGAGGCTGAAAAGTTATTTCTTTTTATCTTTTATGGAAGTTTTTCAATTAACAAATCATTAAAATGGGAAAAAAACGAAGAATGGAATAAGGTTCAAAATTTAATATCTAAATTTGTAGAATATGGGTTAAAACACAGTTCAAATTCTTAGCTTTTATTCAATTAATTTGTTATAGATGTATTATATTGAAAATTTGAAAAAATTTTAAATACTTGATAGTTTTTATAAAAAAAGCTAAGGAGATAAAAAAGCTCCTTAGTCAATTTTAAAGTTTTAAATTATTTAAAGTTACAATAGTCTCTTTCATTATTTTTGATTGAAATCTAAATTTGTAAGATCAATGTCTCCATTTTTCTTAAATACAAGTCCAGTTAAATTTTTGTTTTTAGCTAAATTAATTTTTGGATAGGCTAATGGATAAATAGCTAAATCCTCTTGTAAAATTTGTTGAACTTCTTTATATAGAGTGGTTCTTTCTTCTGCGTTAACAGAAACTCTAGCTTTATCTAATAATTCATCTACTTTTTTATTAGAGTAAAAACTTCTATTTCCAGGAGCTCCATGTTGAGATGAATGAAATAGTGGATATAGGGCAACATCTCCATCACCAGATGAGTTCCAAGATAGGAAGTATAACTCTTTATTAGGAAGAGCAGTTTTAGAAACATAAGCACCAAATTCAAAAACTTTAATCTCTACATTGATACCAATCTTTTTTAATTGATCTTGAATGATTACACACATATCTACTCTAGGACCATCATCCATACACCATAATTCAATGTTTAATCCATTAGGATAACCAGCTTCAGTTAATAATTTTTTAGCTTTTTCTAAATTTTGGTTATATTTTTTTACACTTCCATCATAAGCAGGACTTGCTTTTGGAAGAGGAGAGTCTCCAGCTACTGCAGAACCTCTGAATACAACATCTACAAATGTTTGATTATCAATAGCATAAGCAATAGCTTCCCTTAATTTTTTATTTTGATAGATAGGATTAGTTTGGTCAAATCCTAGATAAAGTAAAGCAGGGGATTCAACTTCCACAAGTTCTAAATTATTATTTTTTTCAATAGTCTCTTTATCCATAATTCCAATATCAAAGGCTACATCAACTTCTCCAGTTTCAAGAGCAATCATTCTATTGCTAACTTCTGGAATAGTAAGATAACTTAACTCTTCAAATTTAGGAGCTCCTAAATAATAATCTTTAAAACCTTCAAAAACAATTTTATTTCCAGGTAACCACTCTTTAAACTTATATTGTCCAGTTCCAATAGGATGATTTACATAATCATCTCCATATTCTAGAACGGCTTTCTTAGAAACAATTCCCCCTTGAACGGCAGCAAGATTATTGAGTAATGCTCCAAAAGGCTTATCAGTACTAACTTTTACAGTATAATCATCAATAACTGTAACATTACTAATAGGTTTAAAAAGATAAAGAGTTTGAGGAGAAGAGGCAGCTCTTTCTAAAGTAAACTTCACATCCTCTGCTTTTAATTCCTCACCATTATGAAATTTAACACCTTTTCTTAGATGAAAAACCACATTACAATCATCTAATCTTTCCCAAGACTCAGCAAGTCCTGGTTTTAAATTTAAATTTTCATCTAAATCTACAAGTGTATCATATAACAATGTGATTGATTTGTTAGACATTGTATCTATACTTTTTTGAGGATCTAAGGTTTTTGGGTCAGCTTTCATGGCAATAGTAATCTTATTTTTCTTTAATTCTTGGGCTTTTATATCTTTAGAAGAAAATTTAAGATAACCAGCAACTACTAATACAATCATAAAAAATAATACAACTACTTTTTTATTCATAATCAATCACATCTCCTTTAATTAACACTCCGATGGAGTTTTATTTGTATTAAGATAATCTAAAGCATATTGAGAATAATATGCTACACCGTATATAAAGGCATCTTCATCAACTTCAAATTTTCCATGATGATGAGGATAACAAGCATCTTTTTCAGGATTTCCAGCTCCTAATTTTGTCATAACACCTGGAACAATTGAAGAAAACTCAGAAAAATCCTCTCCTCCAGTTTCAGGGCCAACAGTTACAACATTTTGAGCTCCTACTATTTTAGCTGCTGTTTCTTGAGCAAGCTTAGCACAACTTTCATCATTTATAGTAGGTTTTACAGCGTTTTCATATTCTACACTAGCTTCTGCTCTATAAGTTTCTGCTGTAAGTTTAGCTATTCTTTCAATAGCTTGAGATATAGTTTTAAAATATTCAGGTTCATAGTATCTAACAGTTCCTTCTAATACAGCTGTTGGAGCTATCACATTAAATCTAGTTCCAGAGTGGATAGAACCAACTGTAACAACTGCTGGTTTTAAAGGAGTAAGCTCTCTACTAACAATACTTTGTAAGTTCATAATAGTAGCAGCACCAACTACTACAGCATCTACACATTGATGAGGAGCAGAACCGTGTCCACCTTTTCCTGTTATAGTTATCTTAAACTTATCAGCAGCAGCCATTCTAGGACCTGGTTCAGCATTTATAGTTCCTACAGGTAACATTGAAGCTATATGTATTCCCATAATTGAATCAACACCTTCAAGAGCCCCTTCTTCCACCATTTTTCTTGCTCCCTTTCCAACTTCTTCCCCAGGTTGAAAGAAAAATTTAACAGTACCATGAATCTCATCTTGCATCTCTTTTAAAACTTTAACAGCTCCTAAAAGCATTGAAGCATGAGTATCGTGCCCACATGCATGCATAAGACCATGATTTTTAGAAGCATATTCTTTTTTATTTTCTTCGACAACTGCTAGAGCATCAATATCACCTCTTAAAGCTATGCATTTTCCAGGAAATTTTCCTTTTAAAGTAGCTACAACCCCAGTTCCAGCAATACTTCTATATTCTACTCCCATTTTTTCTAACTCCTCTTTAATTCTTTTAGAAGTATTATACTCTTCCATACTTGCTTCTGGATTTTGGTGAAATTCCCTTCTCATAGATACAACATAGTTGTGATATTTTTTAGCTAGTTCCATTGTTTTCATAATTATTTTCCTCCTAGATGTAAAAAAGTATAAAAAAAACAGCCAAGTTAGGCTGTTCAAGTTCAAAAATGGATAATCTTATAAAACTAAATAAAGTATAGATTATACAATATTTTTTGACATTTCAAATTTTGATTTGAAGAATGCTTTAAACAAATTCCTAACATAATTTTTGTATATAAAATTTGATCCATAATAAGTATTATGAATAGTATTATACATATGACAAAAATTATTATGTTAAGTGTCATCATCATTCTTCAAACCTCCCCAAATGTTTTATATCTTGTAGAGAAGTATAATACTAAATTAAAAAAAAAGCAAGCATTTTTTTAAAAAAAATTTTTAAAATTAGAAAAAACTAGAAAAATTAAGGAGTTTATAGTAAGATAATTTAAGAGAACTTATCTTAGGAGGGATTTATTTGAAAAAAGAGAGTATTAGATTTTTAAAATTGTTTATTGGGTTATTTATCTGTTCATTGGGATGTGTTACTATTCTGAAAGCAAACTTGGGGTTGGCACCATGGGATGTATTACATCAAGGAGTATCAAAAGTTACTGGAATAACAATAGGACAGGCAAGTATCAGTCTAGGAGTAATAATAGTTTTGATGGACATATTTTTAGGACAACCAATAGGGATAGGAACAGTTTTAAATTTTATATTTATTGGGCTTTTTATGGACTTGATAATAGTTTTAGATTTCATACCTATATTTGAAAATTTATTTTTTAGAATATTGGAGTTACTAGTGGGTATATTTTTCTATAGTTATGGAACATATTTATATATGACACAGGGAATGGGGTGTGGTCCTAGAGATGGATTTATGCAGATATTAACAAAAAAATTTAATAAGCCAGTAAGTGTTATAAAAAATGGAATAGAGATAATAGCCTTCGTAGTTGGGTGGTTATTAGGAGGAAAATTAGGATTAGGAACAATTGCTACAGCTCTTATTATGGGAGTATGGTTACAGTGGATGTTTAAGATAGGTGGAATAGATATAAGAAAATTACATCATAGAAATATAAAAGAGGAGATTTTACATCTAAATAAAGTGATAAGAGGATTTAATGATTAACGGAGGTTATATGCATAAGAAAATTATGATACAAGGCACTGGTTCATCTGTTGGAAAATCTATAATAACAGCAGGTTTATGTAGAATATTTGTTCAAGATGGCTATAGAGTTTCACCTTTTAAGTCACAGAATATGGCTCTAAATTCTTACGTAGATATAGAGGGATTAGAGATGGGAAGAGCCCAAGTAGTACAAGCTGAAGCAGCAAAAGAGAGAGCAAGGGCTTTTATGAATCCAATATTGTTAAAACCAAATTCAGATAATAACTCACAGATTATAATTGAAGGAAAACCAATTCAAAATAGTGAAGCAAAGGAGTATTTTTCAAATTCAAAATATTGGAAAGAGGTTGCATTAAGAAATTATAAAAAGATTGAGAAAGAATTTGATATAGGGGTATTAGAAGGTGGAGGAAGTCCAGCTGAGATAAATTTGAGAGAATATGATTGTGTTAATATGGGGATGGCAGAATTAGTTGATGCACCAGTAATTTTAGTAGGAAATATAGAGATAGGTGGAGTTTTTGCTTCTTTATATGGAACAATAGCCTTACTAGAAGAGAGAGATAGAAAAAGAATAAAAGGGATTATTATTAATAAGTTTAGAGGGGACTTAGAACTTTTAAAGCCAGGAATAGATATGTTAATGGACAGATTAAAGAGAGAGAGGATAGATATAAAATTTTTAGGAGTAGTTCCTCATATGGAGATAGAGATTGAGGAAGAGGATACTCTAGCAAAAAAAATAAATAAATTTAATTCAAATAAAGGGGAGATTAAAATTAGTGTAATTAGAACAGATAAAATGTCTAATTATACTGACTTTGATGTCTTAAGTCACTATTCAGATGTTGCATTAAATTATATTTTTTCAAAAGATGAGCTGGGAGAAGAGGATATTATAATTTTACCGGGAAGTAAAAATACAATATCTGATTTAGAAAAATTAAAGGATAATGGAATTTATGATAAAATAAAAGAACTATATAACAAGGGAACATGCATAGTAGGGATATGTGGTGGTTTTCAGATGTTAGGAAGGGAGATTAGAGATCCTTTTAACATAGAAGGAGATAAAATTTCAACAAAAGGATTTGAGATTTTAGATATGATAACCACTATGGAAAAAATGAAATGCACTCAACAGAGTGAAAATAGAATAGTAGGTGATCTAAATGGGACAATATTAGCTGGTTGTGAAAATATTGTAGTTAAAGGTTATGAAATTCATCAAGGGGTTACAAATGGTAATGAAAAAAATCTTATTGAAAGTGAAAATTTATTATTTGTAGCTAAAGAGAATCTTTTTGCAACATATATACATGGTATTTTTGATAATGATAAATTTACTAGAACTTTTTTAAATAATATAAGAGAGAGAAAAGGATTAAAACTGTTAGAGGAAAAATTCTCTTTTTATGAATTTAAAGAGGGAGAGTATGATAAATTAGCGACCACTTTAAGAGAAAATTTAAATATAGAAGAGATATATAAAATTATGAGGGTAGAAAAATAAAAAATTACTCTAATATTAAAATAACTTAAGAAAATATCAAGGATTGAAAATTTTGTTAACTAATTCTGATTCTTTTTAAAATAAAAAATAAGTAAGTTATTGAAAACAAAGTTGATTAAAATGGGCAATTTTTTTACTGTTTTTACTCAAAAAATGAAATTAAATTTATTTGAAAAAAGTAGATGTAAATAGTACACTATTTAAAAATAGAAAAAGTTTAAATTTCAGGTATAGAATTATGGAGGATATATATGAGTAAAATAGTAGTAGTAGGAGCAAACCATGCAGGAACAGCTGCAATAAATACAATTTTAAATAATTATCCAGAGCAAGAGGTAGTTGTATTTGATAGAAACTCAAATATAAGTTTTTTAGGTTGTGGAATGGCACTATGGATAGGAAAACAAATTTCAGGTCCAGAAGGATTATTTTATGCAACAAAAGAGGGATTAGAAGCCAAGGGAGCTAAAATCCATATGGAAACAGAGGTAGAAAAAATAGATTTTGAAAATAAAAAAGTTTATGCTACAGGTAAAAATGGAGAGAAGTATGAGGAGTCTTATGATAAATTAATACTTTCAACAGGATCTTTACCAATAGATTTAAATATTCCTGGAAAAGATCTAGAGAATGTACAATTTGTAAAGCTTTACCAAAATGCAGAGGAAGTAATAAAAAAATTAGAAAATAAGGATATAAAGGATATCGTGGTAGTAGGAGCTGGATATATTGGAGTAGAACTAGCAGAAGCTTTTCAAAGAATAGGAAAGAATGTTGAATTAATAGATTTAGCTGATAGTTGTTTATCAGGATATTATGATAAAGAATTTAGAGATTTAATGAATAAGAATTTAGCAGATAATGGTATCAATCTAAATTATGGTGAGAAAGTACTTGAGATAAAAGGAAATGGAAAAGTAGAAGAGGTAGTTACAGATAAAAAATCATATAAAGCAGATATGGTAATTTTAGCTGTAGGATTTGTACCAAATACAAAATCAGGAAAAGAAAATTTAGAGTTATTTAAAAATGCTTATAGAGTAGATTTAACTCAAAAAACAAGTATGGAAGATGTGTATGCAATAGGAGACTGTGCAACTGTATATGACAACTCTATAAAGGATACTAACTATATAGCATTAGCAACAAATGCTGTACGTTCTGGAGTAGTAGCAGCTCACAATGTATGTGGAACAAAATTAGAGAGTGTTGGAGTTCAAGGATCAAATGGAATATCTATCTATGGATTAAACATGGTTTCAACAGGACTGACTTTAGAAAAAGCTAAAAGATTAGGATATAATGCAGTGGCAACTTCATATGAGGATTTACAAAAGCCAGGATTTATTGAACATAATAATGATAAAGTATTAATTAGTATAGTTTATGACATGGATACAAGAAGAATTTTAGGAGCTCAAATAGCATCAAAACAAGATATCTCAATGGGAATCCATATGTTCTCATTAGCTATTCAAGAGGGAGTAACTATAGATAAGTTAAAATTATTAGATATTTTCTTCTTACCACACTTTAACCAACCATATAACTATATAACAATGGCAGCT